>NZ_KE992684.1:0-42664 GCF_000466465.2 Clostridium sp. KLE 1755 | reverse complement strand
AAAATAATATGGCTAAAAAAACGAAAGGGCGTGATTTGAATAATTTGCACACCCTTTCGCAGCTTAATACCTTTTTACGGCTTCTTATTTATTTTTCTGCTCCGAAACGGGCTGTTTTTTACAGTCTCTTCAGAAGCTCTTCTCTCTGCGCTTCATATCCCGGTTTTCCAAGCAGCGCAAACATATTTTTCTTATAGCTTTCTACGCCAGGCTGGTTAAACGGGTTTACGCCAAGCAGATATCCGCTGACTCCGCATGCAAACTCAAAGAAGTAGAACAGCTGGCCCAGATAGAACTCGTTCACCTCAGGCACGTCGATCATCAGGTTAGGAACCTGACCATCCGTATGAGCCAGGATGGTTCCGTTCATCGCGCTCTTGTTAACGAAATCAACACTCTTCCCTGCCAGATAATTCAATCCGTCAAGATCCACAGGCTCTTCATTGATGGTGATTTCTTCTCTGGATGTCTCTACATTGATAACCGTCTCAAACATAATACGGGAACCGTCCTGAATAAACTGTCCCATAGAATGCAGATCTGTCGTCAGGTCAACGCTTGCCGGGAAAATACCCTTCTGGTCCTTTCCTTCGCTTTCACCGTACAGCTGCTTCCACCACTCGGATACATAGTGAACACTGGGCTCATAGTTAGCCAGGATTTCCACTGATTTTCCTTTTCTGTGAAGGATATTGCGGACAGCCGCATACTTCAGTGCGTCATTATCTTCGTATTCAGCCTCCAGCGCTTTCTTGCGTCCATCAGCTGCACCTTCCATTAACTTGTCAATGTCCGCACCGCTTACTGCGATAGGAAGCAGACCTACTGCAGTCAGAACGGAAAAACGTCCTCCCACATCATCCGGAACAACAAAGCTTTCGTAACCTTCTTCCGTTGCCAGTCCCTTCAGGGAGCCCTTCGCACGGTCTGTGGTTGCATAAATTCTTCCGGCAGCTTCTTTCTTGCCGTATTTCTTTTCCATCATTTCCTTGAATACACGGAATGCAATTGCGGGCTCTGTAGTAGTACCGGACTTAGAGATCATATTAATAGAAAAGTCTCTGTCCCCAATCACATCAATCAAATGCCTGATATATGTAGAGCTGATGGAATTTCCAACGAAATAAATTTCAGGAGTTTTTCTAATCTCCTTGCTTACACTGTTATAGAAGCTGTGTCTTAAAAATTCAATTGCAGCTCTTGCTCCCAGATAAGAACCACCAATTCCGATAACCAGAAGCACTTCTGAATCACTCTGGATTTTAGCCGCTGCTTTTTTAATTCTGTCAAACTCTTCCTTATCATAATCAACCGGCAGATCGATCCAGCCAAGAAAATCATTTCCCGCACCGGTCTTGGAAACCAGAAGTTCCCTGGCATCCATCACCTGTTTTTTCATAAAATCTACTTCATGCGCACCGATAAAAGGTGCTGCTTTTGAATAATCAAAAGTCACTTTGCTCATCTGCTTATCCTCCAATTCTGCTGCACTTGGCAGCAAACAAATAGATATAACCGCAGCCATCGCAGAAAACCTGCAATTTCGCTCAATTTCCGTTCTTAGTGTAGCAAAGTTGGTTTTTATTTTCAAGAGTTTTTATAAGAAGCCTTGTTTTTCCTCGTTTTTTCCTTTTTTATTAAGAATACGGTTTTCTGAATTCTGCGTTTTTTCTGCTGTTGCCAGCAGTACTGTATTATGCAAAAAACTCCTTCAGAAGCTCTTCCAGTTCTTTTTCCTGATTCTTGGTAAAAATCTGTTCCTCCATCTGAGTTTCCGCCGGGCTCTTTTCCATTGTCTCCACTCTTTCCGGCCGTATTTTTTCCTTTAGCTCCGCAGCTATCAGTTTTCCCGCCGATTGTTTTACTGTTGTCTGCTCTGCTTCCGCTTGTATTTTATCCTGTTCTTCCCCTATACTCTCCATTTCCCGGAGTATGGCACCTCCGGCCGATACGCTCCTGACTTCGGCTCCGGCCAGCCATTCCGACTCATCCAGTAATGAAAGCCTGGCCGCCATATGATTTTCCAGATAGTCTGTCAGACTGGTCTTAAGCGCAGCCTTTTTCCCATGTACATCCACCAGGCCTGAAACGCTGAAATACAAATACAATCCCAGAAAGCTCATAAGATAGAACGGAAGGATTTCCCCCAGTGTTTTTCCGTCAATAATCCCCTTACACGCCCCCGCCCCTGCAAAAAATACCGAAAGCATCATAAGCTGCCCGGCAAAATGGGACAGCCCGTCCATGGAAAATTTCCATATTTGAATCCGATTTAAAAACTTGTCCACAAAAACCGGTATGTTGGGAACTCCGTCATTGAGCTTGTAACAGTTACGGAATTTAATCTTACACTGCTTAAGCACCTTGTTTTCCGTTGAGGACATGTTTTCAGCCTCCCTTATCAGCGTATTCAGAAAAATTCCTGTTATAAACTTGCATAATATGCTCAATAATAGCAATATAATTGTCATAGCCACCAGTTCTTTATTTTCCACAAACGAAGTCATACTCTCCTCCAATCTGCTGTCCGTATCAGACAGCCTCCCGTCCCCTGTTCTGCTTCTGCAGCTGTGAGACCAGCCTTTTTTGGTTCCTTTGTGAATAGTATTATAGGAGATTGAACCGCCTGCCACAATACGGACAGGCCGGGAATCGATCGGAGAATTACGCCTCAATCTGCCATAATCGCGGATTTATTGTGAAAATACTGGTAACAAAGGAGGATTTTTGATATAATTCGGATATTGAATTTATATTGTTTAATTTGGAGGCATATTATGAAATACAGAACAAAAGGCACTTGCTCCAGCGCAATAGACATTGAACTGGATAATGGAATCATCAAATCTGTACATTTTACGGGAGGCTGCAATGGTAATCTCCAGGGTATTTCCCGCCTGGTGGAAGGAATGCCCGCAAAAGAGGCAATTTCCCGTCTGAAAGGAATCAAATGCGGCTTCAAGCCCACATCCTGCCCTGATCAGCTGGCTGTGGCACTGGAATCCATTGTGGGAACCGCAAATTAATAATTCAGCTAGGGGGCTAATTCATGTCAAAGAAAATCGTTCTTACCGGCGGTGGCACCGCCGGTCATATTACGCCAAATATTGCCCTGCTGCCAAGGCTGTCACAGCTCGGTTATGAAATTTCCTACATCGGTTCCTACAATGGAATGGAGAAAAAACTGATAGAGGATTATGACATCCCCTACTACGGAATATCCACCGGAAAATTCCGGCGCTATTTTGACTTAAAGAACTTTACGGATCCCTTTCGCGTTATAAAGGGATATGGAGAGGCAAGAAAATATTTGAAGGAAATCCGCCCGGACATTGTATTTTCCAAAGGCGGTTTTGTATCCGTCCCTGTAGTCCGCGCAGCATCCTCCCTGAAGATTCCCTGTGTTATCCACGAATCAGATATGACACCGGGACTCGCTAATAAGCTCTGTATCCCGGTTGCTACAAAGGTATGCTGCAATTTTCCCGAAACGCTGCACAATCTTCCCACGGAAAAAGCTGTACTTACAGGCTCTCCTATCCGTGATGAACTATCCAAAGGAAATAAGCTTGCCGCACTGGAGCTGTGTCATTTTACTGCCAATAAGCCTGTACTTATGGTAATAGGCGGTTCCCTTGGCGCTGCTTCCATCAATCAGGCTGTTCGTGAGGCTCTGCCAAAGCTGCTCAATGATTTTCAGATAGTGCACATCTGCGGTCATGAGAAAATTGACAACTTGCTGCTCAACCAATCCGGATATGCACAATTTGAATATTTGAAAGCTGAGCTGAAGGATGTGTTTGCCATGGCTGATGTAGTGGTATCCAGAGCCGGAGCAAATGCTATCTGTGAACTTCTCGCCCTGAAAAAGCCTAATCTTCTGATTCCGCTTTCCGCAGGAAGCAGCCGTGGAGATCAGATACTGAATGCCCGCTCCTTTGAAACTCAGGGATACAGTATGGTTATAGATGAAGACTATTTAAGCCCTGATCTTCTGGTTGAGAAAGTACAGGAACTTTACTTTAACCGTCAGACCTATATTAATGCAATGGGAAAAAGCCAGCAGATGAATGCGACCAAAACAATTACAGAATTGCTGGATGGAATTGTAGAAGAAAATAAGGCAGGAAAAGGCAAATAGGATTGCGGCCTGCCGGGGAAGATAATGAAGCTTCCCCGGCGGACCGCTTTTATTCACCGCAAATTGTCTTACGGATATTTTCAAGCTCTTCCTGTGAGGGTTCTTGAGGTATCCAGTTGATGTTCTGCTTATCATCATCATATCTGGGAATCAAATGCAGATGAAAGTGACGTACCGTCTGTCCTGCGGACTCTCCATTGTTCTGAACCAGATTAAACCCGCTGCACTGCAGCCTTTCGGTCATCCTGGCCGCCATTCTTTTAGCCAGCTTCATAACTTCTCCGCATACCTCATCCGGAAGCTCATAAAGATCACAATAATGATCCTTGGGCAGGATTAATGCATGTCCTCTTGTAGCAGGGCCCAAATCCAGAATTACCCGGTACTTTTCATCCTCATAAATAGTATTCGTTGGAATATCTCCATTAGCTAATTTACAAAAAATACAGTTATCATCCTTCATAACAATTCTCCTTCCTGCCCGCAGGCATCCTCTCTGTTTTTATGCTCTTTAAGCAAAAGCCTGTTTCCTCAGTCCGTCTTAATACCATTTCTCAATATCCATAGCCTCCGCCGCCATGCCCTATGCTCCTCCCAATATGGCACAGAAGAAAGGTCAGCAGGAAACCGCTGATCAGCCCGCCTAAATGAGCTGCATTATTCACCATAACACTGCGGAAACCGGAATAAAGAGAAAATATAATCATAAGAAGCATTCTCTGAATGGAAATCTGAGCCGCCCGTCCCTTCTTTGTAATGACCAGGTAAAGCAGTCCGCCTATCAATCCGAAAACAGCCCCGCTCGCCCCAAAGGAGTAATAAAAGTTGCCTGTAGTCAGCTCATATACAGCTGACAGAAGATTTCCGCAGATTCCAGATATAAAAAACAGGGCAAGGTATCTGAAACTGCCGATTGTCTTCTCCACAATCTCTCCGCCAAAGTACAATAATATCATATTATTAACCAGATGGCCAATATCAGCATGAAGAAACATGGATGTCACAAGACGGTAATATTCCCTGCTGTGAGTCAGATACAAAACGCTGAACTGTCCTTCATCATACAGCCAGTCACCCGTGAATTCGCATATCAAAAAAATAACGACATTTATAGCTGTAAGCACTGCGCTGCACCATGGAATATCCTTGTATTTCTGATCCTGGTACCGATAAGTCTGCCGTTTTACCATATACACCCCCGTTACCCCCAGTTTTATGGTATTTACTGCGTCCCTTACGGACATAAAACCTGCAGATACTGCTAATTCTTCACCAAAATATTCCTCAATACCAAAAGGGTAACACTTCCGTACAGCCTTGTCAATAAACCGTTTTTGATAGTTTTCACCTGTATTTCCAACTCCTAATCCCAGAATATATTATTCCTCGTAATGTAGTATGACGCTTCCCAGCCGGACCTCATCTCCCGCTTCCAAAACCATTGTTTCATTTTGTTCCAGGCCTATCCCGTTGATAAATGTGCCATTTGTAGAATTCAGATCCATCAGCGCCGTCCTGCCTTCCTTTTCTACGAATCGGGCATGAATACGGCTAACAGAAGCATCCGGCAGCAGAAGCTGCACCCTGCCTTTCATCTTGCCTGCAGTTACCGGAAGACTGTCCAGGGCAAAACGGATTTCCTGTTCCCCCAGTTTTCCCGTTAGTCTGGGACTTCTGGTCCTATTGCCGGGTATATCGCTCATGCTATAAACGCTTCCTATGTTGTTTGCAGAAAATATAGTGTCATCAAAGTACACCTCCTTCTCACAGCAAGCATAACTGTCCCACGTTTTTTCCTGCTTTCTTTCTACGTCTGCCTTTCCCTTTTTTTCATCCTTTACCGCAGTCAGTTTCCATAAAAACAGAAGAAGAATTATGCCATCTGCGGCAAGACCTCCAAAGAATACCGCCTTAAGCGAGCCTTCCGGCTGCAAATACCAGATAATACCACAGATAATCCCAAATATAAGAACTGCTGCCACCAAACCAATCAGATTTCTTTTACCATTCTTCCTTTCCTGTGTTCTCTCTTCACCAGTATTACCTTTGTCCGCTTCCGTTTCTGTATTACTGGTACAGTGTATACTTTTTTCTTTATACAGTGTTCCCTCGTACGCTGTAGGGCCCGCTGTCCTGCCATATTCATAAACTGCCGGTTCTTCATAGAAACTCATCTGGCTCTCCCAGCCATCCTCCGGCCACTGAAGGTACCCTTTTTCTGCTGCCGCCTCGCCCCTTCTGCTCCGTACGGGACTGTACCCCAGTCCTATCTCCAGCCCGCTTTCCGACCTGTTTTCCAGTTTTGTATCCGATCTGTCCACGCCTCCTTTTTCCAGGAGCGCACGGAAACTTTCTATAGTGAAACTCTCTGCCTTCGACATCTTATAAAACTGATAAGCGGCGCTTACTGCTTTTTCCTCTCTGTGATCCACATGCTCCAGAAAAAATTCCGCTATCGGCATATAAATGCTGCCGATCGGTTTCTCCTTCTCTGCAAAGGGATAGTAAAGGAAACAAAGCCGTTCTGTTTCCAAATCCATATATATACATTCCGGTTCAAGCAAAAGGAACCTTTCTTCAAGAAGGTATCCGGCCATACCTCCCAATAACCCTGACATGCTGTCCACCACATCCAAAATCTCCTGACAGGTCATTTTCCCTGACTCATACATCTGTTCCAGAGACTGACGTGAACTGATGTCATAATACAGACATACCTTACCATCCACATATCGTTCAGTGGCTTCAAGCAGACCCGATATTTTGTTGTTCAATATCATTCTATACTGATAGCTGTCCGTCTTTTCTTTGGGTATTCCTTCAATAACCAGATAACTGTGACTTAATTCTCTCTTGTAAACCGGCTTAACCATTTTTCTTCTCCCTTCCGCCATTTTGTATTATTGTATCAATTCGGACAGCACATCTTCTTGAATATATCTGCTGTCCTGAATTGTTACATATTATTCTATAAAATCACCAATCCGTCTGGCTGCCCGGATAAAAGCGGCGGCATCCCGTATCAGCGCCTTCTTCTCTGCTGTTATGTCCCATTCCTTTTGGCTTATAAGCTGCAGCCCGGGCGCCGGAAGCGCAAGATTGGCCTGCAATGAAACACCGACGGAAACTGCAGAAACATTGATTTGTTTTTCCAGGCCTTTAATCGGAAGTACGCTTTCCTTAAGCAGTTTATCCAGCTCCCTGGCTGCCGCCGCCTCGGCTTCCGCATTCCCCTCGTCACACAAGCTGGCTCTGAATGCCGCAATATAAGCAGCCTGATTCAGAAAAGCTATGGTATACAGGTAGAAAGAAAGATACATAAGCGCGGTAATAAGAATTACTGTAATCGGCATGATAAAACTGGCCTCCAGAGTCATATACCCATCTTTTTCCCAATTTCCTTTTGTCATATAATTTCCCCGTTCCTCCGGATACTTCAGTTATCCACACCTATTCCCGCACACAATTCAATTATCCACACCAAAACCACGGCTGTACAAAGAAATGGTGCAAAAGGGATCTGCGTATTCCGGTTGCCTTTTCTGCTTATTATCAATACTGCTGCCAGAAAAAAGGTAAGCAGACATGCTCCAATCACTTCTGCGGTACACCTCTGCCACTGATGCATCAAACCAATGGGAATTACCATCATACCATCAGCGCTTCCCAGTTTTCCTTCCGTTATATGGCACAGAAGAAGCATAAAGGTTCCCGGAAGTACCCCGGTCAGAATAGCAGACCAGCTGTATTGTCCCAAAATCAGCAGCATTGCCGCATAAATTAATCCCAGAAGAATGCCAGTGTATAAAAGCCATCCGGGTATCGTTCTTTTTTTACAGTCATAACAGCTGCAGATTCCCAAAAAGCTGCATAATATCATGTTTTCTGCCATATTGTCCTCCTTTTTATCCGCATCTGGAACAGGGCGGCCTTCCTCCGGCTTCCGATAACGGAATACATCTGACGGTTCTCTTCAGTCCGCTGCACTCAATTGTATTATGATATCTGTTTCCTTCTCTGGTAAGATAAACCAGCCCGCTACCATCACCTCCACACTTCTCGCATGGATAATATTTTGCTCCTGATTCATTACGCAGCTGTTCCACCTCATCCTTTCCCGCCAGTTCGATGGACAGCGTAAGATGCGTACAATTCCTTTCCCGGTGATAAACGGTTCCGGTTTCCGTTATATATACATACTCCTCTGATTCAGATCCCCCTGCGTTCCGCTCCACATCATAGCCGGTCCATGCCCTCATATAGCAACAGCTTACTATCGTGGTTCCCGGATAAGCCAGAATGGGAACCGCCGGCTTTACCCGTGCCGGACGGATAAGTTTTATCATCTCATCCTCAGCTCCCACAGTATAAGCCAGCATAGACAGCTGCCTGCCCTGTTGATGAAGTGTCTCCAGATTCGTCGCAAAGGTGTGAAAAAATAAGGTGATGGATAATATGTTCATTATAAAAAACAGAAACAACGGTACAGCAAGGGATGCCTCCACTGTCATGGAGCCCTTCATTTTCTGCCTGTCCGGGAAGGAGGTGAACGGGGACACCCCTCTTGCCGGACTTATCTGGGGATATGGCAATGTGTGAAGTTCTTTTGATGTGTGAGGAAGCTGTGTTCGGAAGTGCATGACTTTTGTTGTTTTTAGTTTACAGTTACTTATTGCTTTGCGTCCGTACAAAAGGGGCATCCCTGTTCACCTCCTTCCCTTCTTAATCGTATCCATATGCTCTTTTTATACTATACTGATATCCATATCCGCTTGATACGGAGGCCTCTGCCGTCATCGCATCCATACAGCCATCTATCCGAAAACAGCTGTTTCCCTTTGTCTGTCTGATATCCGCTTCCATAACATCCATCAGCCTTTCCGTTACCTTCTCCTGGGATTCCAGAAACAGGAATGCCTGCAGATAATCTCCATAGCCAAGTCCCTTCTGCCCCCTCGGATATTCAGATAAATGTCCCCGAAAGGTCAGAAGCTGGCTGAAAGGTGTATTCCAGCTTCCTGAGTCCTTGATAATAGGCACCTTTTCACCATCAAAAAGCATTCTTAAGTCCTTTACGCTCTCCGCATAACCCCAGGCAAAAAGGATCAGCTGGGTTACGGGTTCTTCCAGTTCAGGCATACCCAAAACCCCTGTAATCAGCAGTGCAGCTCCTCTGGCCTCTGATTTTTTCTGTCCGTCACTGAACAGATAAGCCACATTGGCAGCTTCTCTAACCAGCAGGATCTGATTCGCCATGCCGCGCAAATTATCCAGGTCATTTCCCTTTCCCTGCAGGATATACTCCACCTGATAGGAAAATGAGGAGCCGTCTTTTATCTGATTATAATAACCGCATTTATCCATAACATATTTCAGAAACAGACATGTATCCGAGACTCCTGACGGCAGTTCTACTCCTGATGGCAGCCCGGTACCTTCCATTTTATTGCTTCGCCCGGTATAAAGCGCCGCCTTCGGAATAGATTCCCTGGACAGAGAAGCGCTGTTTTCAACAGCCAGCTTCAGGATTCCCTCACCTCTTGCTTCATTTACCACATCTGAGGGCAGCTCCACATTTTTTCCTTCCCAGTCCTCGGCTTCCTGTTCTTCTTTATTTAAAATAGCTTCTTTTACCTGTTTTTCGGTTTCATTTCTGCGCAGCTCCACATCTGTTCCCAGAAAACCTCCCGTCTGTATCAATCCCGCATTTACGGCCGCCTGTTCCAGGAATCCCAGCCCCCATTTATCCTTCATATACGTAATCGCCTGCTTTTTCAGTACCGCTCCCTTTTCATCTGATGCAATTGCCGCCTGCTGTAAATCAACTCCGTCTGCAGAAAGTCCTGTCAGATCCTTCCCGACCGGAATTTCAAACAGCTCATAAGGGCGAAAATTCATGTTCATATAATTTCTGATATGCTCCTCCGTATTGGAAAAGGCCGGCGAAGTGCCGCCATAGGACATATCTATAAAAAACAGTTCATATTGTTCCAGCATTTCCCGGTGATATTCTGCCAGAGCCGAATCCATGGCTATATCCATCACACATTCCGTTTGTGTACGGATGGTATGCATCCGTACACCTTCTATGACGGTGAGCAGCAGGGAAAGAAGAATTCCCGTAACCAGGGAAAGATAAACCGTAATATAACCTTTCCGCACAGCTTTCCCCTTTCCGGCTATATACTGCCGGCCTGACTTGTTATTTTCGAAAATATGGTTTGCACAAGGCTTGTCAGCTGATTCTTAAAGATTATTACAAGTCCGATCAGAACCAGTATGATAAGAATTACTTCAACCGTACCCATACCTTCTTCCCCGCTCAGGACATTCCTGATTCGTGATTTTATTTCCGCAAAACCATTTACAGCATGCAAATAAATTTTCTTCATAGATTTATTCCTCCATTCTGCCTTTTAGGCAGCTCCTTTCATAATTCCTTATTTCCTACATACCCGCAAAGGAAAAGCATGCCGGCACCATAATCAGTACCATTACCACCACAAGCATCAGCATCATGGGAAGAAGCAGTCTGGTTCCCGCCTTTTCTCCCAGTTCCCTCGCATTTCTTTTGCGTTCTTCAAAAGCGTGTTCTGCCTCCTGCTGCAAAGCCTGCAGCAATCCCGAAGCTCCCTTTTTAAGATTCTGGGAAAGCAGCGCGGCACATTTTCTGTACTGAGTCAGGCGGCATCTCTGCCCAAAATGTTCGTAAGCCTGTGCTTCCGTTATTCCGCTCTCCATTTCCCGGCAGGTCAGGGTGAGTTCTTCGTATACGTATATAAGCTCCTGCTTTCTTGTTTTTCTGTTTTGATAATCCGCGGCCATTCTCTGAAAAGCGGAGCGGATGGGAAGCCCCGCTCCCATCAGAAGCGCCAGCTTACTTATGAACTCAGGATAGGAAAGCAGAAGCTGTTCCTCTCTTTGTTCCAGTTTTTTCTTTAAATCCCGATCCTGAAGGCGATATAATATGCACCCGGCAGCGACAAACAATGCAAAAAGAAGAATGCTGTTATCCGTAATTTTTTCCTTCCAGGAAATCTGCCGCATTTCCACCCTTTCAGGAAGCAGAAAGCCTTCCTCCTGCCTGGATGCCTTTTCCCTCTTAACCGCAGTTTCTTCAAGAAGCTTTCGGAACCGCTCCTCCTCTGTGAGTGCAGGAGGGCATACTCTGACGGCAAATATCTCTTCCCATTGTTCCTCCCCGCAGGTAAGGATCGCCCGAAGCTCCGTAATTTCTCCCTTTTCGCCAAGCTGCTTTGTTGTTACCTTTCCGTCACTGTGAATCAGCTCATAATTACCGCACTCCCAGGTAATCTGAAAAGGGTATCCAGGAAGTGAGGAAGGAAAATTAAGGTCTTTTGATACCTCATTCAGTGTGGAATTATCACCTCTCACCTCATTTTCAAGAGCTTTCCTGACCTCCGGAAGCATTTCTTCCAGCTGCTTACTGGTATATTCTCTCTCCTGGACCTCCAGCTGAAGTTCTTCCTTCTTTTTTCCCTCCCACGCTTCCAATTCTACCCGGAGACTTCCTTTTCCATAGGAATTCCTCTGCAGCCAGCCATCCTCCGACAGCTTCTTATTCATAAATGCGGACAGGTAAAATGCCATTGACAGCAAAGCCCCTATGGATATGAGGAACAGAACGGTACTCAGCTTACCCGTATTGTAGCTTTTCAGCCGTTCCTTCGCTTTACGGGGATACAGGATTTCCATATCCTCCTTCAGCTGCAGCCTCGATGCCGGTTCCTTTTCCATTTTCAGATGCTGCCTCAGCCTCAGCAGACGTTCCTCCAGCCATGCAGCGGGCTTCAGAAACAGGCGGCAGGGCGCCGGCATATCGGCATCCGCATCCGCTTTAGTACTCCTGCTTATCAGAAGCAGCACAATAATTCCTGCAATGATGCCTGCATAAATAACCCACATATGTCACACCTCTATTTCTATTATTTTCCTGGATAAATAAAATGCGGCCAGATATACCGCCAGACAGCCGGTCATAATAAGAATGCCGGCAGCGTTAAAGTAAAGACAGTCAAAGAAGCCTCTGGAAGTCAGCTGCAGATAAGCCATGATTAAAAACGGTACCATATTCATAATTTTCTGTTCATATCTTCTGGATGACAGCAGCGTCTGAATTTCCTGTTTAACCTCAATCTTTTCCCCTGTTACGGCTGCGCTGCGGCGTATAATATCATTCAGATTGCCTCCGCTTCTCTTTGCTATGGAAAAGACCTCTGCAAAATCCTCAATATCCGGCTCCCCGCTTCTGATTCCCAAATCCGCCAGCAAAAGCTCCAGCGGCACATGATTTCTGAGTCCCTTCCTGAAAAAGCGAAGCTCTTTTGCCATCAGACTGTCATCACCATAAAGACGTTCCATATCTTTTCCCGCTTCAAGGAAGGCATTTTCAATGGAGTATCCGGCCTGCAGCCCTGCTGCGACAGACAAAATTGTGTCTTTGAATTGATCTGCCAGCCGTTGTCTCTGTCTGCGAATGAGCGTTTTTTCCGTTTCTTTAAATGTGAACAGAATCAGAGGCGACAGCGGCAGCACAGCCCAGAAGGAATGATAGAAAAACCATGCAAGCAATGCGGCGATACCGACTCCCTGTGCGCCGTAAAGAAGAATTTCCTTCCTTGAAAAGGTATATTTCCGATAATCCGGCGCATGCTCCTTTTCCTTCTCTTCTTTTTTCCGGTTATGCAGATCCAAAACCCGCCATTTTAAGTTTATCTTCATGCAGCAGCTTCTCCTTTCTTATCAGTCTTCCCTGTACACTGCCGGACGTCTCTCCCTCTTCCTCAAAGGAAAACAGGGAAGACAGCCGGATTTCCCCGTCTTCAATGCCTGTAACCTCTGCTATCTGCAGCACTTTTCTTGTTTTGTCACGCAGCCTTCCCAGGTGTACAATAATATCCACGCCGGAAGCTATCTGCCTGCGTATTGCGGGAAGCGGAATTTCCATTCCCATCAGCATCATGGTTTCCAGCCGCATCAGCATATCCTGGGCGCTGTTGGCATGGCCGGTTGACATCGATCCGTCATGTCCGCAGTTCAGGGCGCTGGCAATCAGATCCACCGCTTCTCCCCCTCTGACCTCACCGACAATAATTCTGTCCGGCCGCATCCTCAAAGAGGTTTTAATCAGATCTCTGATAGTAATGGGCTGGCAGCCTTCCACATTGGCATTCCTTGTTTCCATCCGGACCAGATTGGGAATCCCCCGGATTTGCAGCTCCGCACTGTCTTCAATGGTTATCAGCCGTTCATCTGCAGGAATAAAACCTGCCAGTGCATTCAGGAATGTGGTCTTGCCGCTTCCTGTGCCCCCGCTGATAAAAATATTGTATCTGGCCTTTACCAGCTTCTCCAGAAAGCTGCATGCTTCCTCGCTGATGGATCCGATTGCCAGCAGCTCTCTCATACCAATAGGCTGTTCCGGGAAACGTCTTATGGTTACCACCGGCCCGTTAAGAGCAATGGGACCCAGCACTACATTGACTCTGGAACCATTTTCCAGCCTGGCATCCACGATTGGGGAGGTTTCGTTCACCACCCTGTTGCAGCCTGCCACGATCTGCTGTATGACATCCTGCAGCTTCTCTCCTGATTCAAAGCCGCAGGGCCAGGCAAAAAGCCTGCCTGCTCTCTCCACAAAGATTCCTTCCATCCCGTTGATCATTATCTCTGTTACCTGTTCATCCTCAATCAGCTCCTGCAGCACATCCAGACCCCGAATGGTGAAAAACAGCTCCTTTCCCATCCTGGCCCGTTCATATACATTGAGCCTGCCGGCGAATTCTCTTGCCCGCAGCCGGTCAGCTATGGCATCCTGTATCTCTTCATCCGACATCTCCCTGGTAAAGTCCATGTCTGAAAGAAGCTCCCGCTTAATCCCATCCCTTACTGCCAGATATTTTTCCTGTTCCATCTGCCGGTACCCTCCCTTCTGCCTGCTCTTATCCGTGCGAACCTGCAGTCATTCATCTGTCTGAAATACATATGGCTGTGACGCATCTATTCTTCCTTCCAGTCCTCTCTTATCAGTTCCTGTACCAGTACGGCCAGTTCGCCCCGGGTCATATTCTCCAACCCCGCCGGCAGCTGACGGAACAGAGGCAGTCTGCATTTCCTCGTCTTTTCCAGTATTTCCTCGCAGTCAAGACAGCGCAGCAGCTCTTCATACTGCTCCTGTTTTGCCGCGGCAAAACCATCATCCCTGGTAATGGTATAGACCCTGGTACACAGCTTCAGGATATCGAAAAGCCCCTGTATGGCTTCCGATAAATCAAGAAGAATATATTCATATCTTCCTGTCAATTCCAGTTCTTCAAAAAGCTGCAGCCACTCCTCTTTTTCCACTCTCTGCAAGTCCATGCAGGAAAAAACAGGGGGGATGAAGTCAAGTCCGTTCACCTTCTGTACCATTCCTTCCAGCCTGTAAGGAAATCTGCCGTCACCGTTATGCAGGAAATAAATCAGATCCGACAAATCGGTTCGAAACTCCCGCTGCAGCATACGCGCCAGCCCGGAATAGCTTTCAAAATTCAGATAAAGCACTTTGTGTCTGCGGGCGAGAAGCTGCCCAAGAGTGAAAGAAAATGTGGTTTGGAGACACCGTCTTACCGGTGTGTAGATTCCGATGAGCTGTACGTTCCCCAGCCTCTGAGAACGTGTAGCCGGAGGAAGAATTCCTCTGTCTGCGGCTATTTCCATAATTCTGCGGACAATATTGTCCATGGACTGATACTTGTTCACGGTGTCCAGGCCAGGCGGCCCCTCCCCGCATTCCTCAAGTATCAGAATCTGATCCGCCTCCCAGTCCGTTTCCAAGCGATATACGGATTCTGTAATCAGCAGAAAGGAAACGCGGCTGTCTTTACAGAATTGCTTCAGCTTGTCCGGGCTGGTAAAGACCTGCACTTCAAAGGGAAATCCGTCCTTTGCCGTCAGCAGGCTGAGATAATCCGTGAGATGACAGGCGAATTCCTGCTCTCTGTCACATACTGCCAAAATATTCTTTTTCAATAACACCTCCCGGTTCACATGGAAAGGGTATTTTCATAAAATACGCAGTAAAATCCCACTCTCCGTTGTTCCCCTGAATAAAATAAAAATGATGGAAAAATGAAAATGCTGATTCAACAGCCAGAAATTGATACACGGTTCTGCCTGAAAACAGATACCGCAAAAGAAAATTAGATATTTCCGATTGGTAAAATGAAGTATAAAACATGGTTTCCATTTTGTAAATAGGGTTACGTAAATTAAATCATTTTTGTTAAAATGTTCCAAAGGTGTCACAATAAAAAAAATAAAAAAGCCGAAAACACCTGGAAAACACTGAGTTTCCAGGTGTCAAAAAACCTCCTACAGCATAGAAACCACATTGATCCCATACAGCAGCGCCACCCCCGGCAGCCCGAGCAGTCCTGACGCAATAATACTGAAGGGTCCGATTCCCACACGCCAGGAAAAGCCCTGTGACTGCAAAAACATATTGATAAAATAAATTGCCAGCGTCCCCAGTACGGCGCGCATAATAAAATTAATCAACAGCTCCGTTTTGCTACGCATGGCTGCAATCAGAAGTACAAGCGCAAAAGCGATGCCTATCATCAAGGCTCCGTTCATATTTTCCATTTATCCTCCGGTCCCGGCATATTTCGGCAGGGTTATTCACATTTCATCCCTCCAAAACAGATCGGTCTGTCCTTTCTACACCATATGTGAAAAATAAGAAAATATAACATGCATATTTTACCTTTTTTCTGTATATACTTATTTACAAAGTACTTATTGGCAAAATCAGGCAGAGGAGGAGGATTCATGAAATTCCATTTCAGCCAGGGCTCTGTGAATAAAGCGGACAGGCCCCTTACCTATCAGGAAAGTCTGATGCTGGACATACAGAAGACAAGATGTGAATTGGAAAATGCCTACGCGGGTTTTGATTATGTTACAGATCCCGATCTGATTGACTGCTATATTTATGAACAGAATGCAGTCATGAAAAGATACAAATACCTTTTGCAGAAAGCGGCAAGCTTAAAGGCCTCAGAACAGACGGTAAGCGGATAACACCGGCTCTTTTCGATCTGCCGCCGCAAGCTTATGCAGGCAGAGTTTTTCCCCCTTGACTTCTGCCTGATTTAAAAGCACAGCCTCCTTTGGGAAGGCTGTGCTTTTATTTTGAATTATCAGAACATAAATACTGCTGCGCTTGATGCAGGAAGGTCAAAGGTAATCCGGTAGGGCTTATAGTCACATGGCTCCGCTGTTGCCCGGATGGATGCAGGTATCTGTGCCCCATTTCCGCCGAATGCTTTATCATCGCTGTTCAGAATAAGCTTGTAGCTCTTCTTTTTGGGCACGCCCACACTGTAGTCTTTTCTTTCCACAGGGGTCATGTTCAGCACGAAAAGGAGGCTGTTTTTGCCATCTGAGGATCTGCGGATAAAGCTGTATGTACTGCGTTCCGCATCGTCCGCATTCACCCATTCGAAGCCGTTCCAGTCATTGTCGATTTCATGCAGGCACGGATATTTACGGTAAAGGTTCAGAAGCGTTTTTACATATTCCAGCATGCCGCTGTTGAGTTCATCCTGGAGCATATACCAGTCAAGCTCCCTGGCCTCGCTCCATTCTCTTTCCTGGGCAAATTCCTGTCCCATGAACAGAAGCTTCTTCCCCTCGTGCCCGAACATATACGCATATCCGGCTCTCAGGTTCGCATACTTATCAGCTCTCAGGCCAGGCATTTTATTTACCATGGAGCATTTCAAATGCACCACCTCATCATGAGACAGCGGAAGGATATAATTTTCCGAACTGTTGTAGCTCATGGCAAAGGTCATGGCGTAATGATCATTTTTACGGAAATAGGGATCCAGCTTCATGTACTCACAGAAATCATGCATCCATCCCATATTCCACTTAAAGCTGAAGTCCAGGCCGCCTTTGTCAATAGGCCCTGTAACGAGCGGCCATGCGGTGGATTCCTCCGCAATTGTCATAACTCCGGGGAAGGTCCCTCTGATGACGGAGTTAAAATGCTTGAAAAATTCTATGGCCTCCAGATTCTTGTTGCCGCCGAATTTATTGGGCACCCATTCGCCGTCTTTTTTGCCATAGTCCAGATAAAGCATGGAAGCCACGGCATCCACACGCAGGCCGTCAATATGGAATTCCTTAATCCAGAAAAGAGCATTGGCAATCAGGAAATTTTTTACCTCGTTTTTGCCATAATTGAAAATCTTGGTGCCCCAGTCAGGATGCTCTCCCAATCTTGGATCGGGATGTTCAAAAAGCGGTTCCCCGTCAAACTCCGCGAGTCCGTGGGCATCCTTGGGAAAATGCGCGGGCACCCAGTCAAGGATCACACCGATTTTATTGCGGTGAAGGGTATTAATCAGGTATGCAAAATCCTCCGGCGTCCCATAGCGGGAGGTAGGCGCATAATATCCTGTCACCTGATACCCCCAGGAACCGTCAAAGGGATGCTCTGCAACACCCATCAGCTCCACATGGGTAAATTTCACTTCCTTAAGATAGCTGACAAGACGATCCGCAAACTCCCTGTAATTATAAAAACCGTCCTCCGTCCCGTCCGGATGTTTCATCCAGGAGCCGATATGACATTCATAGACAGCCAGCGGTTCCCTGTTCATATCCTTTCCCGCACGTTCCTCCATCCATACAGAATCTGTCCATTTAAAATGGGTAATATCCGTGGTAATGGAAGCTGTGCCAGGCCTTTTTTCCGCATAGTTGGCAAACGGGTCCGCTTTATAAAGCTTACGGCCGTCAGGCGCGGTAATCAGAAACTTATACATCTCTCCCGTGCCTACTCCGGGAATAAAAAGCTCATAAATTCCTCCCGGCCCCTTTTTTTTCATTGGGTATTGGGTTTCCTCCCATCCGTTGAAGGTACCGAAAACATGTACCTGCAGCGCATGCGGCGCCCAGACAGCAAAAAACATTCCCTTCTTTCCGTTCTCCACGGAAGGGTGGGCCCCCAGTTTTTTGTAGATGTCATAATGTGTCCCCTGTGCAAACAGATACTCATCGGCCTCGGAGATAAAAACCTCCGGTGCTTTTTTTGTCTTTGCTACACCTGCCATCTCTACCTCTCTTCCGCCGCCATAGGCGGCTTAGATTCTTTCTATATGAAATCCCCCTCATGCAGAATAATCATATCATCATCATCGTACCGTTTTGCCAGCAGTACATCCATAAAATGCTTCGGCGTCTTGCGGTTGGCGTGATCAATCGCTTCGTCCACAATATCCCTGACGTCGTTTACCGTTACGATATGATCGCTTGTCTGCATATCTTCAATGCGGGTATGAAGGGCCAGCCTTCCCAGCTCATCGATTGCGTATTCATGCATTTTTGCGTACTGACAGCCATAGGCTACAAGCGTACCGTTATCCAGCGCTTCGATGTCAAATCTCGCATTAAAGAAGGGCTCCATTTCCGGATTGGCGGAAATCAGTTTCTTTATATTTCTCTTCGTATCTACCAGAATTACCAGGATGCCTGTCCGCTCCTGGTTCAGAGCATCCAGAAGGCTTCCCATGCTTTCATCGGCGATGTCCTCTGCCGAGTCTATGACAAGGGCGCCTCCTGCCAGCTTTTCAATCAGTTCCGCCGGATTCTTTTTGCTGAAGGCATCTCCGTCTATTTTTGCAAGCTTTCCGGAGAAATTATGATCCTTTGCCCGGAAGTCCCTGACAATATTCTTCGTCAGGCTCATCGTGTCTGAGCCCGGGTCCCCGGTAATAATCAGGTTTCCTGTATATGCGGCAAGGCTCAGCCTGTCCAGCGCACGGACCAGTCTCTTCATCGCGCCCTTCGTGGGTACAAAGGAGGCAAATAGCTGTTTTTCTTCCCGGCTCATGGAACGGATTTCCTGTTCCAGGCGTTCATTCTCCCGGCGTTCTTCTTCTTCCTGGCTGACTTCCTCCTCCGGATATTCCTCTTCGTTAACCGCCTCTTCCTCTGCTGCAGCTCCTTCATAGGGCTGCTGTACATATGCCGCGGAATCATTTCGTTCCTCCGGCCCGTATGAGGCTTCCGGTTCGGGATATGCGGGAGCCTGCGGCGCAGTCTCCTGCTGAGGCTGAGAATATTGCTGAGCGGGCTGTGTATTATAGTCAGTACGGACTGGCTGTGCCTGTTCCTCCGGCATTACTGCAGGCTGAACCTCCGGCTGCGTATGTACTTCTGCGGAGGACCCGGTCTGTGCCGGCTGAGACTCAGGTAAGGATTGAGGCGCCGGATGATACTGGGTTTCCGGGACGGCCTGGGTTTCCAGGATAGCCTGGGCTTCCGGAACGGACTGCACTTCCGGTGCCGGCTGCACCGGCTGGGGTACTGCAGCGGCTCCTGCACCAGGCTTCTGCTGTATGGGAGCCTGAACGGGCGAAAGCTCTTTCATGCCGGACTCCGGCGCAGTGACTGCGGCTGATGGTACACCGGCTCCTGCTGCAGGCACTGCATTTACGGGAACACTTCCCTGCAATGCCGCACTAACCGGTTCCCCGGCACGCTTTATGGCGTTTTCCACTTCTTCAGCCGCCCATATCTTGGTATGTGCGGATATTACACTCGTATCGGCATGACGTTTGCGCTCCACGGGAATTCTTTCTTCCTTCTGGAGACGTTCCAGCACACC
Source organism: Clostridium sp. KLE 1755 (assembly GCF_000466465.2). Lineage (NCBI taxonomy): Bacteria > Bacillati > Bacillota > Clostridia > Eubacteriales > Clostridiaceae > Clostridium > Clostridium sp. KLE 1755. The sequence goes on along the minus strand of NZ_KE992684.1, from coordinate 22,841 downwards.
CTTTCTGGCAGTCTCATCAAAGTCACGGAAAAGAGAACCGGTCTGCTCCATAACCCGCTGCTGCAGCTGCTTACGGCGCTTCTCCTCGTTCTCATGCTTCATTTTCTCCCATTCCTTCATGATGTCTTCAATATTCATCTGTCCGGTGATTTGTCTTTCGATTTGCTGCTCTTCCGGCATAACCAGACCGATCTGACCGTCATATTCCTGGGATAAATAACTGTTCATTTTGGGTTCACTGCTTACATAACGGTCCTCAGCCGGAACCTCCGGCTGCTGAACCTGAGTATAAACAGGCTGTGCCTCCGCCGTATAGGGCGCAGGCTGCTCCTGCACACTGTTCTGAGGCATGTATCCCTGTGCGGATGCCTCCGGCTGATAACTATACTGATTGGCTTCCGGCTGGTATTCCTGCGCGGGAGTCTCCTGCTGATACCCCTGCGCCGCTTCGGCCGGATACTGCTCTCCCTCCGGCCGTCCCCCTTCATATTCATATTGTTCATACTGTTCGCCGCCGTACTGCTGTCCGGCGAAGTTCTGTTCATTCATCTCCCCTGTATCAGAAGAAATATCATAGGACTGATCCGCAAAGGTCTGGTCGGCGTAGGCCTGTTCCTGGGCGATCAGCTGTTCCTTATATGCCTGAAGGGAAACCGGTTCGCCTGCGGGCTTTCCGTTAAGCATGAGTTCTTCCATGCTCTTGGCCAGTTCTTTCTGAAGGTTGATGGTATTATACTGCCCCACGTCCATGGGCTTTACATGGATGTCGTCCTCAGCTGCCGCGCCGTTCTTCGCAGCCGCGTTCCGGCCCTTCTGTTTCTCCTCCGGTTCCGGGACGCGCAGTCCCTGCTTACGCATCATGTAGGCTTCGAATTTCTGCTGCTGCGCCGGTGAAAGGGGCTGATGAAGCATTTTCAGCTCCATGGCCTTAATTACATATTTCCCTTCGCCGAACCAGAGAATAAGTTCGTCGCATTCCTCCACACATTTAGTTGCCAGACCTACCCTGTGATAAAGGTATGCCAGCTCATAGGCCCATTTTTCCCTGTAATCCCTCTTTTTGAGTTCCTCAAGGACTGCAATCCGTTCCTCCAGCCCCACGTCCTGCGCTTCGTACAGCTTGTACTGGAGCACATATCTGCCGCTGTCATTGGGGGCTATCTGGACAAAATCCTTATAATACTCGATAGCCTGTACCACTTCTCCCATCTTGATAGAAAGATCACAGAGAGAATAAATAATCATTCTCCCTGCGGGGTGGCGTTCGTTCGCCATTTCCAGAAGCAGCTTCGCATCGTCAAATCTTCTGTTTACCTTATAAAGATCACTGACTGTGCAGAGCATCATCACGCTCTTCACTCTTGTCCAGTCAATGGTATCCGCGACCTTCGCAGCTTCCACATACTTCTTCTGCGAGATCAGTGTCTTAATTTCCTCTGCCCGTATTTTGTACTCATATTTATCCAAGGTGCCACCTCTACCGTAATCCTGATTAGGCATAATTACCCACTTTTTTTATCATTTAAGTTTACCATAGGTGCAATGTCTTGTCAAAGCCAAATGCCCGTAAATATAAGCTTCTTTTGCCATTCTAATACGGTTTTACGATAATCTTAAAATAGTGTTTATGCATACTTTTAATCAAACAGCACCTTCCAGTTTTCATTTTCTGCCGCCGCAAAGCACATGGCAACCTGTTCCTCCGTTGTTTTGTCCGCATCCATTTGGGGAAGCCTGTCAGGGGGGAACCAGCCGCTTTGGACGGTTTCAATATTTCTTTCGAATTTTCCTTCTATGGGTTCGCAAAGAATAAATACCTTGCAGATATTATATGCTTGAGGCGGCAGATTATGCCGGTTCCGGTCCTGCACCGCTACGATTTTTACCGGTGCGACAAGCATGCCCGCCTCTTCCCTGGCCTCCTTTACCGTATTTTCACGGATGGTCTGATCCATATCCACCCAGCCTCCGGGCATGGACCAGCGGCCAGTCATTTCCTGGACAAGAAGAATTTTTCCATCCCTGATGATGGCTGCCCGGCTGTCAAGCTTGGGCGTCTGGTATCCGCTTTCCAGGCAGAAAAGATCATGTACCTGTTCAAAGGATAAATCCGTGTTACAGCTTACGATTTCCGCCGCTATTTCGCGTATTCTTCCAAAACGTTCCAGATCAAAGCGATCCTTTGAATAGGTAAGGCCGGCCTGGGCGATGAACTGCAGTTCCATGGCCCATTTCAGCCATCTGCGGTTCTTTCGGGGATCTTCCTTCCGAACAAATACGGATGGGATTTCTCCGGGATGCGCAAGATAAAAATCTGCTCTGATATGCTCGGGCGAAGCGCAGCCCCACAGCGCCAGCGCGCTTTCCACGCCTGCGTCGGCGGCGCATGCCATATCATAGGCCGTATCACCAATATATACCGCTTCTTCCGGCTGTGCCTTCTGCCTGCGCAGATATTCCCTGACAGGTTCGCCGTCCGGCTTGTGGCGGATGGTGTCATCCGCACAGATGACGGTATCAAAAAATGGCTCCAGCCCAAACGGAAGAAAATCCTTTTCATATTCCGGCCGGTTCCTGGAGGTGACGATTCCGAGACGGATCCCTTTTTCCTTAAGCGCCGTAAGTGTTTCACGGATTCCCGGGAATATACGCATATATTTATGATAGGACGGTGTCAGAGTTCCCCAGAACTGTACGGTTTCCGCAAGCTCTTCCTCCGCGAAGCCCAGTCTGCGAAGCGCGGCTTCACTGGGAATCCCCAGCGCAAATTTCAGTTCTTCCGTTTCCATATGTTTTCCTTTTTTCATCAGCACTGTTTCCTGCAGGGAAAGAAGCACTGATTCCTCAGAGTCGAGCAGTGTTCCGTCGATATCAAAAATCACATGTTTTTTCATAGGCTATATATCCCTTTCTTTCAGCATATTGGCAATTACCATGAGGCCCTGTTCGTAGTCTGTTTCATAGGAGTCTGAAATCTCCAGCAGGGGCATGGAGTGTTCGGGAATTACTTTTTCACATTCCCGGTACAACTCCTCCAGCGCACCGTCCAGGAATGGGTTTCTGTACAGCACCACTCTTTCCGGATTGAGCACCGAGGCATAGATTTGTATGATTTTACAGTATATTTCCAGCATGCGGGACGGGGCAAAATTCTTGTCTGCGGGCCTGAGCTTTCCGGGCATATCCGGCAGGAAGCCCAGTTCCCCTGCAAAATCGCTGGCGCCCTGCCATACCTTTCCATTGATTACTATGCCGGCCCCCATGCCGTTTTTGCCCAGATAAATACAGACACAGCAGCCGTCGCTGCGGCCGGCCAGGCTCCATCTGCCCGCCGCCACAGCATTCATATCATTTACCGCTCTTACGGGAATTCCGAATTTCCTTGAAAAATGCTCCTGCAGGTTTACCCCTGTCAGTTCACTTCCTCCCGCGGTGAGAACAACCTTCCCTCCGGAAACCATGCCCGCCGCTCCGATTACAATCCCCTTCAGACAGGGAAACTGCGTTCGGATGCTTTCTACTTTTGCTTCCATGGCAGTAAGAATGGGAAAATTTTCTTCGGAGGTTTCCTCCTTCAGGCTGTTTCCCTCCAGATCCTTCAACGACCAGTGGATTGTATCGTTTTCCACAGTAAGGAGCAGATAAAGGGAAAATACCGGATTCAGTCTGTACAGTGCGGCACATCTGCCGCCGCCTGATTTCTCCGTTCCGGCTTCCTCCACCTCTCCGGTTTCACAGAGAAGATCCACGGTTTTACTGACTGTGGGAAAACTCAGGCCTGTTTTCCGGGAGAGAACGCTTTTGCTCACGGGTCCCAGCCCTTTCATGCAGTCTCTCACAATTTCCTGGTTCATATCCTTAACGGTAAGCGTACTTGCCATCCTGTTTCCCTCCCAATATTGTTTATTACTTTTTAAAAGTATTTTAATTATAGTGTATTAGCGGGTGCAATGCAATATTTTTTTACTTTACATTGGAATGTTTATATTAAATAAATGCAATAATATGAAAATAAAAAAACTTTACGCATAAGGCATCGTTTCTCTGCTTCTGCGTAAAGCTTTCTTCTATTTCTGTCTTCTTATCTTACTTTCACATATACTTTTACCTGTGAAGCCCCATATCCCTCAGAATCTGCATTACCTCCCGGGGATTGTCGCAGGTAATCAGCGTAGCGCCGCATTCCCTTGCTGTTTCAATCATTTCCCTTGTACGGAAGCGTGTCCCCGCCCATGTGTCGATTCCCCTCTGCTTCAACCGTTCAAAATTTTCCCTGGTAAAATCTTCGCATACACATGCACAGTACAAAATATCATAGGGATCCCGATCATATTCTCCCAGCAGGTTCTTGGGATAATAGCCGTGAAGCTTATATCTGCCTTCGTATTTATCATGAATGTACCAGAGCAGACGGGCACTGAAGGCATTCAGGACGCATTTATCGGCCAGCTTGCATTCTTCAATCATGGCAATTACCCTGTCGGCGGTTTCATAGGCCCTGCTTTCGTTTCCATTTTCCGGATATTCCTTCAATTCAAAATCGTAATACATATTAGGATATTCTTTTCCCAGATCCAAAAATTCTTCAAATAAGGGAACCCTCTCTCCCCGGAATTTCTTATCAAACCAGCTTCCCGCATCCAGGGAACGGATTTCCTTCAGTGTCATATCCCTGATTCTGCCGCTTCCATCCGTTGTCTCATCAACGGTAAAATTATGCATGATGACAAGTTCGCCGTCCGCAGACATCTGGATATCCAGTTCAATCATGTCCACGCCTGCCTCCATGGCGCTTTTAAAAGAAGCCATAGTATTTTGGGGGCATTCCTGGGGATTTCCTCTGTGGCCCGCCACCCAGATATTATTTTCCGATTGATTCCAGCTCATAGCGCTTCTCCTCTCCTGTTCTATCGTCAGTCAGCAAGGGTACCAAATACCGTGGAATAGTCCGGTAATCATCAATGCATTGAAATGGAATGTCTGATAAAAAAACATCTTCATCATTTCCCCCGATTCCGTAGTCATCCCCGAAATACAGAATTTCCTCATGCTTCAGCCCAAATCCCGCGCAGTACAAATCAAGCGCATACAGCTTCGCATAGGGATGGGGTACAATATCAAAGGATGATGAGCCTCCGATATATACCTTATACTCCGGAAACATTTCCACAACCTGAGTATAAACCGCCCGTCTTTTGGAACGGTCCGGATCATAGGAAAGCTTGTCCTGTATAGGAGCCTGCGTTCCCAATATGGGAAAGGTAAGCATCCCGCTTTCATGTATTTCTAAAGTATCCCCTTCAAACGAAGTATACCCCAGCTTTTTTCTCAGCTCATCCGCTCTGCGGATTGCCAGAGGTACATCCACCTCCGCCCTGTCATCCCTGCACAGTTCCAGCTTTATCCGGTCTCCCGTCTCTTTCGCCCGTGCATACTGCATACCGTAGTTTCCTATGATTTCAATTGGGAAGCGGCGCATCTGAGAAAATATACGGGCGCAGGAGCCGGCTCCTACCATAAGCAATGTGTATCTTGTTTTCAGCTGTGTAAGAAGCTGTTTGTATTCTGATGATAATGGAGACTTATGCTGTGTAAGCGTTCCATCCAGATCAAAAGCCAGCACCTTGATGTCATACGGAATCATGTTTCTTCTCCTTTTCATTATATTACGAATGGTGTTTCGTTTTAAGCATTAAATTCGAAACCAAATCCTTAACGTTTTTACTGATATTCAGAATTATAAGACAAGTATATTGTGGATTATTTTGTAAGTCAATCGAAAATAGTAACAGTTTTATAGGTAAAAATATATTAAATATTTACGAAAATAATATTTTACATGTAAATAATTGACATTGAAACACGCTGATGCTAAAATCAAAATAAATTCTTACGAAAATCGTAACTTATTTATGATTTATGTTTCATTTTCAGGAGAACGCAAAATGACAACACAAGAAAAGAAAAACCTGATAATCAACATGCTCGATACTCATTCCTCTGTCACAGTTTCACAGCTCAGCGAAATCTTCAGGATATCGGATGTGTCCGTCCGGAAGCTTCTGGCCGCCATGGAACAGGAAGGACTGGTAAAACGTACGTGGGGCGGCGCCATCAGCGCTTACGGTTCCCTGAATGAATTTTCCCATAAGGAAAAGGAGTGGAAGCATACGGAAGAAAAACTTTCCATCGCGTATGCCGCTTATGAATGCATCAGTGACGGGGACGCCGTATTCCTGGACTGTGGAACCACCACCACACAGCTTGCGAGAGTTATCCGCAGCGGATCAAAACGGAAAATTCTTGTAGGAACCAATGCAATCAATATCGCCATGGAGCTTTCCGAGGCCGAGGATATTTCCGTCATTGTTATTGGTGGTAATTTCCGGCACAGAATCCTTTCCTGCGTAGGCGCCTATGCCGAGGATATGATGAAAAACCTTTTCTTTGACAAAGGTTTCATCAGCGGGAACCATCTTACCCTGGAACACGGTTTCACCACTCCGGACCTTCAGGAGGCGCGGATGAAAAGGCTCATGATGGCATCGTGCAAGGAGCATTACATCGCCCTGGATTACAGCAAATTCGGCGATGATTCCCTTGGGCTCATCGCTTCCATTTCCGATTTGGACGGTATTGTCACGGATTGGCGGACTCCGAAGGATTTTGTGGAGCAGCTGAGAGACAGAGGGGTAAATGTTGTGCAGGGCAAAGAAATTTACTGTTCCAAAGAGGTGATATCCGAATGAATAAGAAAAAATTTGCAGCGAAAATAAGGCCTTACATTATGACGGCCCCGGCCCTTGCCGGAATCATTCTTTTTACGATTTATCCGGTCATCAAGCTGGTTCAGTTAAGCCTTATGAATACTAACATGCTCAATCCGTCACAAAGCAGATTTATTGGGCTGGACAATTACAGAAAGGTTCTTAGCAGGCCCGATTTCCAGAAATCACTGAGCAACACCGTCGTTTATACCATCGCGGTAGTGCTCCTGATAACGGTGATAGCACTTCTTCTTGCTGTATGGCTGCACGAGAAGGATACCTGGCTGAACCGGGTGGTTCAGGCCGCCGTTTTCTGCCCTCATGTAGTATCCATCGTCTCCATCGCTTTGATTTGGCTGTGGATGATGGAACCGAATTTCGGTCTGTTCAACTTTGTACTTAAGAAAGTAGGCCTTCCTACTTGCTCCTGGCTGTCAGGCTCCTCCACCGCCATGCCTTCCGTAATTCTCGTGTCGGTCTGGAAAGCCGTCGGCTATGATACGCTGATTTTCCTGGCCGCCCTGCAGGGCGTTCCCGTTTCTCTTTATGAGGCCGCCAGGCTGGATCACGCCAACAAAACGGTTATGTTTTTCAAAATCACGCTTCCCATGATATCCCCGCAGCTGTTTTTTACGCTGATTATACGTACCATCAGCTCCTTTAAGGTCTTTGACACGGTACGGATCCTGACACAGGGCGGCCCGAACAATGCTACCACCACCCTTGTATACAGCATCTATACCGAAGCCCTGCTGAATTTGCGCATCGGTTACAGCGCGGCCATTGGAGTGATTCTGCTGATTATTGTAAGCATTCTTACCATTATATATTTCTGGGGCTTCTCCAGGAAGGTACATTACCAATAGGTGCGGGAGGGGAATTATGAAAACGAAAAAAAGACTGATAAAAGCCGGCGGCATATTTATGAAATTACTGCTGTTGTTTATATTCGGCTGGCCATTTTTCTGGATGCTTTCCACTTCACTGCAGACGATTGATGAAGTAAACCGTGTTACTCCCACGTTTTTTCCCGCAGTCCTGCAGTTCCATAACTACCTGGACGCCTGGCATTCCGGGCCGGACGGAAGCATGTGGATTTACCTGAAAAACTCGTTGATTGTAGTTGTCAGCGTTATACTGCTGCAGATACTTGTGGTGGTGCCTGCATCCTATGCATTTGCAAAATATGAATTTAAGGGAAAGAAAATTATGTTTGGCAGCATTTTGATCGCCTTGATGATGCCCACACAGATCACATTTCTTCCCGTATATCTGATGATGTCAAAATGGGGACTGATTAATTCCCTACTTCCTCAGATACTGCCGTTTATCACAAATGCATTTGCCATCTTTTTACTCAGGCAATATTTTATGCAGGTAGAGGATGAACTGATAGAGGCTGCAAAACTGGACGGTGCATCGGAATGGAGGGTGATATTACAAATAATGATGCCAATGTCCAAGCCGGCAATCGCATCTATTGTTCTGTTCAGCTTTGTCGGACAGTGGAATGAATATTTCTGGCCGCTGGTTATGACAAATTCGGACATGTACAGAACGCTTCCCATCGCAATTGCCCAGCTGAAGGAAATGGAGGGTATGGCAAACTGGCAGATCGTAATGGCAGGAAATGCAATACTTGTCCTCCCTGTACTGCTTGTATACCTGTTTGCCTCAAAGCAAATCATGAAGTCCTTTGCATACTCAGGAATCAAATAAACCAAGAAAAGGGAAAGGGGTTTTTTTATGAAAAAGAAAATGTTAAGTATTTTAATTGGAGTATCTGTTCTCGCTGCCACATTGGCAGGCTGCGGGCAGAAGCCTGCATCAACGGAAAGCGCTCCAGCCGCTCCTGCGGCCGAGACACCCGCCGCATCTGCCGAGTCAACGCCTGCGGAGACTGCGCAGCAGACTTCCGGCGGCGGAAAAACGACTGTACAGTTCTGGCATTGTATGTCCGGAACCAATGGTGATTTAATCAATCAGATGGTATCTGATTTCAACAGTTCACAGGATGAGGTTGAGGTGGTCGCTACCTTCCAGGGAAGCTATGCAGAAGCGGCAGCCAAAGCGGAGCAGGCCATTTTTGCCGGAAATGCTCCTGACATTCTTCAGGTTGCCCAGGATAACGTGGGGAGACTTGCTGTAAACGGCGCATTTGCTGATCTCCTTCCATTTATGCAGAAGGACGGCTTTGATGATAAGGATTTTGTGGACGCTTTTGTAAACGATGCTTATTATGATGGCAAACTGGTGGTTGTGCCTTTTGGCCGTTCGGCCCAGATTCTCCACATCAACAAGACAGTACTGGATGAGATGGGTTGTGAAATTCCTACCACATGGGAAGAGCTGAAGGATGTTGCCAATAAATGTACCGTTATTGAAAATGGGGAAACCAAACGTTACGGCTTATCCGTTCCCTTTGATCAGTGGGAGTTCTTTGCCCTGATCCAGCAGGCGGGCGGCAAGTTTTTCAACGAGGATGCAACTGCCCTTGGATGTATCGATGATGGAACCGCTAAGGAAGCCTTCAGCTTCATGAAGGATTTACAGGATTCCGGCGCGCTGTATTACAACGATCCGGCCAATGACCAGGACAATCAGATGTTTACCTCAGGCATGGCGGCCATGACCATCAATTCCTCAGGCGCCATTACTTCAAGACGGGATACCATTGGTGATTCCTTTGAATATGTAGTAGCCCCTCTTGTAAAGGGCAAAATAGCTTCCATGCCTACCGGCGGAAACGGCTTCGGCATCCTGGCTGCCAGCAAGGAACAGGAAGCGGCCTGGAAATTCGTAAAATGGTTTATTGAGGATGAAAAGGGTGGTCTTGCCTTCGTAATCGGCTCCGGTTATCTTCCTTTTACCAAAACCATGGCACAGTCTGACGCTATTCAGCAGCTCTGGAAGGAAAGCGACAATTATAAAATTGCTTATGATGCGCTTGCAGATGGTGACGACAGCTATCGTATTGCCAACCTGACTCCCGTTATAGCAGAATTCAGAACCTGTATCCAGGCTATTATGCTTGATAATCAGGATATTGATGAATCCTTGAAAACCTTCAGTGATTCCGTAGACGTCATATTGAACGATTAATAATGACTGTAAACAAACGGAGCAGCTATGCTTAAAGGCTTTGTACAGTAAAAAGGAGAATAGACCATGTCTGATTTACCCAAAACAATGAAGGCCCTGGTCGCTTACGCTAAAGGCGACTACCGTCTGGAAACCGACTTTCCCGTTCCCGAATGCGGGGAGGATGATATTATTATTAAAACAGAAGCCTGTGGTATCTGTGCAGGGGATTTGAAATGCCAGCATGGTGCAGCCATGTTCTGGGGCGATGAAAAAGAAGCGCCCTGGGTAAAACCGCCGTTTATTCCCGGCCACGAATTTTTAGGACATATTGTAAAGCTGGGGGCAAACGTGAATAATTTCAGCCTCGGCGAACGTATTACAGCAGATCAGATCGTTCCCTGCGGGGAATGCCGTTTCTGCAGAAGCGGAAGGTACTGGATGTGCCAGCCCCACTCCATTTTCGGCTTCCAGGGAACCAACAACGGCGGTATGGCGGAATATGTAAGGTATCCGAAGACCTCCGTCATCTCCAGAGTTCCTGAGGCTCTGCCACTGGATAAGGCGCTGCTGATAGAGCCCTATGGCTGCTCCAAGCATGCCGTGGATCGGGCGCAGATAGGGAACGAAGATGTGGTTGTCATCTCCGGAGCCGGCACCCTGGGTCTGGGTATGATTACCTACGCCAGAATGAAAAATCCCGCCAGGCTGATTTCCCTGGATATGGCGGATAACCGCCTGGAAAAGGCGAAGGAATTCGGTGCGGATCTGACGCTCAATCCCGGCAAAGAGGATGTGGTGCAGAAGGTTCTGGATCTGACCGACGGATATGGCTGCGACATTTACATTGAAGCAACCGGCCATCCCTCCAGTGTTATCCAGGGACTGAAAATGATAAGAAAGCTGGGACGTTTTGTGGAATTCAGTGTTTTCGGTGAGCCCACTACTGCAGACTGGTCTATTATCGGAGACAGAAAGGAGCTGGATCTATTGGGCTCACATTTAAGCCCCTACTGCTATCCGTTTGTCATTGAGAACATCAGTAATGGAAACCTGAAAACGGACGGTGTTGTATCCAGCATGTTCCCGCTTGAGGAGTGGGAAACCGCATTTGAATACGCATCGGGAAAGCATGGGGATTTCAAAGTAGCAATAAAATTCTGACAGATTTTATCGGGCAGGTCGTTTCATACGGCCTGCTCTTTTTCTGCGGCATTCCGGTTCATTTTATTTCTATTTATATCTATTTATAATAGAAGAATTGCTTCCGGTATGATAAAGTATTTCTAGGGCAATTTTCAATACCGCTCCAGAACTAATCCGGCTGCACCGCAGCAGCTGACAGGGCGGGCGGTAAATGGATATGCTTCGCAAATGCCCTTACCGGCAAATATTTATTACAGGAGACAGACATGAGGGGTTTAGGTACAATTATCAATGTGGCGGCCGTCATATTAGGCGGCGGCCTTGGCATGCTTTTGAAGGGAGGGCTGAAGGAACGTTTTCAACAGATACTCATGCAGGCCCTTGGGGTATGCACCATTTTTATCGGCATATCAGGAGCGTTGAAGGGCATGCTCCGCGTGGAGAACGGCACACTGGAAACTACGGGCACCATGCTTCTCATCGCGTCCCTGGTGACAGGTTCTCTTCTCGGGGAATGGATTCAGATAGAAAAATGGATGGATCGTTTCGGCGAATGGCTTCGTGAAAAGGTGGGCGGAAAAAATGACAGCCAGTTTGTGGAAGGCTTTGTTTCCGCTTCCCTTGTCATCTGCGTAGGAGCCATGGCCATTGTGGGCGCTTTGGAGGATGGTATGCGGGGCGACTACTCCATGCTTGCCGCCAAGGCGGTTTTGGATGCGGTAATCGTAATGGTTTTTGCCTCTTCCTATGGAAAGGGCGCGGTATTTTCCGCACTTCCGGTGGGACTGTGGCAGGGCGGCATCACAATTTTTGCCGGGTTTCTGGAACCTGTCCTCACACCGCAAATTGTTTCCGATCTTTCCTTTACCGGAAATGTGCTGATTTTCTGTGTGGGCGTGAATCTTGCCTTCGGCAAAAAATTCCGCGTAGGAAACATGCTGCCGGCCTTGCTCTTTGCTGCAGTGTTTGATGCAGTTGCAGGTATATTTTAAATTTATTTGTATTTTTTGTAGAAATGGAGAAAATTATTAAAAATGAAAACATATCTTGTAGATTTTCTTAATAATTTAAAGAATTGCTGTCCGAAGAAAAAACATGGCATAGTTCTTCATAATATGATTTTCCCTCTGTGGCTGCTGTGGATTTTTCCCGTGACCTGGATCGTGGTGCTTCCGGCGAACCTGTTGATTGATCTGCTTGTCCTTTCACTGACCATGCGCTGCCTTAAGCTGGACGGCAGAAAGGAAATCGCCAAAAAGGCTGTTCTGAAAGTATGGGTTTCCGGGTTTGTTTCTGATTTTATCGGCACCGTAGTGATGATTTGTGCTGTACTCATAGATTCCTTCCTGGATTACCAGTCTCCGCTGGGGGCATGGTGGTACGAAAATATGACAAATGCCGTGGCGCTTGATCCTTTTGAAACTCTGCCCGCATTCCTGTGGACGGCGGCCTGTATCCTTATCAGCGGTATCTGCATTTATCAGTTGAACTTCAGGCTGGCGTTGAAGAAGGCTGTGCCGGATACGGCCATACGGAAGAAGCTTGCGCTTTCCCTTGCCGTATTTACCGCCCCTTATCTGTTTTTACTTCCCACAGCATGGTTTTTCTGATGACAGGCATCCGGGGTAATGTTTCCCCATTTTCAGCACAGCTGAACATTTAATGCGCCGGCCATAAGCAGAGAAAACAGAGCTGGAAGAATCCATTTCCAAAGACAATTCTGGGTGGATGATGACAGCAGCTGAGAAGGTAGTTAACAGATAGATCCAGGAAAATAATCGGATATTTTCGATATTTTTCTTCATTTTTTAATATTTTTGTTTATATTACTTTATATTTTTAAGTCAATTTTCATATGCAGTCCGGGCATATGCAGACGCATATACAGACAGGAGAATTCAAATGGAAGCTTATGTAAGTGCAGTAATCGAAGAACATTATCACACTCTGCCCCTCTCCGTCAGAGCCCTCGGCGGCGGGTTTTATGGAAGGGTCTTTCTGGCAGTGCTGCCTGAAGCTCCGTTTCGGGTGGTAATTAAGCTCTATCTTTATCCCGGGCTGGCCCTGCAGGAGGAAACGCAGCTGAATCTGCTGCACCGCACCGCACTTCTGCCCATGCCGAAGGTCTATTTTGTCCGTGTAAATGACAGCCTCATCCCCTATGACGCACTTGCCATGGAGTTCCTGGAGGGAATCAATGCGGGAGGTGAAATAAGGCTTTCCAAAGAGGATATGAAAAAACTGGGTGCCGTGATGATTGATAACCTTATCACCTGGCACAATACCTGCAATCCCGAAGGTTTTGGGAAGATCAATGCCCCCTCCCCTGAGAAGGACTGGTTGTCCTGTTACCGCAGGAAGGCCGGGGAGGATTTGAAAAAGGCAGAGATCCTTTACCGAAGCGGAAAGCTGGAAAAGGATGTATTTTCCCTGATGGACAGGGCCTATGAGAGGATAGATGACATTTTTTACCTTCCTGTCACAAAGGCATCCCTGATTCATGGGGATTACAATACCTGGAACCTGCTCCTCAGCGAGGATCTTTCCCGGGTGTCCGGGGTGATTGATCCCTTTAACTGCTGCTTTGCCGATGCCGAGATGGATCTGTACCAGCTGGACAATGCCAACGGCAGGGATTACGGGCTGCTGGAGCAATACAGTCAAAGAGTACGGCTCAGTGAAAACTTTGCATTAAAAAACTGCTTCTATGAATTATTCACAGAGCTGATGCATTATCACGATGCCCATGTGTATCCAATCGTTCCCAGGGTCGCAGAGGAAGCTGAGGCGCTCCGCATCCAGCTTGTCAGGTTTGGCATTATCTGAGGCCGCGCTTTGTCCAACTCTAAAATAACAGGCCTGAGCTGACAGCTGATCCGCATTCAGGCCTGTCATTTTAGGGCTGGACAAAGCGAAATGAACATGTTATATTGATGGGGAATCAGCGTTGCTGAGTTCAAAAAAGAGAAAAAGACAACGGCTGAAGAATAACCATCATCATTTAGCAGTGTTTTGAATTGACAGCCTGACATAACAGGCAGACAGGAGAAGAAATGCGGAAATAATCTGAATTTGGTATGGGAGTGTATTTTGAAATTGCTTTCTGCAGGATGAGCAGTACCATTCATGAGGTATTAGCCTGCTATCCATGAAGCGCAGCAAGCCTGGGGGATTAACCAGGGGGACCTGCCACGTAAAGCAGAGAGCCTGCTATCGCAGGCGGCGGACTGCAGGAATGAATTTTCAAACATACTCCAGGTAACTGGTTATAAAACCAGGTTAACAGTAAACAATAGTGAGACGCGGGATTACAGAGGTTTTAGACACGAACGCGCCTGCTTTCGTTTGTTGCCATTTTCGGATTTTCAGCATTTTCATAATAGATTTCAGCGCATAATCCAGGCCCTTTCCGTGTGTTCCGGAAGGCCGGGCGGTGTTTTTTTGTGGCACCGGCAGCGTTGTCCATTATGTAAATAACATTAAAATCCACATCCGGCGGCAGACGGAACGTGGATTTTTTTATATCCTTTCAGCAGGCGTATTTTCCCGGTAAATTTACATACTGCGTTGAAAAGGAGCTGATGCTGAATGCTGCAGATAAAGAATCTGACAATCACACACAAAAAGGACCTCCGTCCTCTTCTGGAGGATTTTAATTTTACACTGAACACGGGGGACAGGGCGGTAATTATCAGTGAGGAGGGCAACGGAAAATCCACCTTGCTGAAGCTGATTTATGATGCCTCACTTGTCTCTGACTATGTGGAATATACCGGCCAGATACTCACCCAGGGAACACTGCTTGGATATCTTCCCCAGGAATTTCCCGATGCCTGGAAAAAAGAAACCATATACAGCTATTGTGTCGGAACGCCTGCCTTTACTGATTTATCCCCGAAGGAGCTGGCAGCTATCGCTTCACAGCTTATGCTTCCCGCTGACTTTTTTTACTCTGACCAGCTTTGCGGAACGCTTTCCGGCGGAGAAAAGGTTAAGCTGCAGATTGCTGCGCTGCAGATGGGCAGTCCTGATATCTATCTTCTGGACGAGCCTTCAAACGATATTGATATTGAAACGCTGGAATGGCTGGAGCATTTCATCAACAGCTGCGGAAAACCGGTGCTTTTTGTCTCCCACGATGAGACTCTGATTGAAAATACCGCCAACGTTATCATACACCTGGAGCAGATCATGCGTAAGACCAAGCCACGCCATACCATTGTCAGAATGCCCTACCGGAAATACATCAGCAGCCGCGAAGCGGCATTTGAGCGCCAGGAGCAGCTGGCGCAGAATGAACGCCGGGAATACCATAAGCAAATGGAACGCTTCCGCCAGATCGAGCAGCGCGTGGAAGCAATGCAGAACGGAATCAGCCGCCAGGATCCCCATGGCGGCCGCCTGCTTAAGAAAAAAATGAAGGCTGTCAAATCCCAGGAGCATCGTTTTGAACGGGAAAAAGAGGATATGACGCAGGCTCCTGATATGGAAAAGGCGATTTTTGTAAAAATAACGCCGGAAACCAGGATACCTAACGGTAAAATTGTACTGGATTATACGCAGGAAACGCTGTCTGCGGGCGGCCGGGTTCTTGCCTCCCACATTTCACTCCGGATTGCAGGCCCCGAAAAAATATGTATTGTAGGAAGAAACGGCGCGGGAAAAACAACGCTTTTGAAACAGATAGCCTCCCTGCTTCTGTCCCGTCCGGATTTAAAAGCCGCCTATATGCCCCAGGATTATGAAGAGCTTTTAAATATGGATCAGAATCCCGTGGAATTTCTTTCCGATAAGGGCGATAAGGCGGAGCAGACCATGATCCGCACCTATCTGGGCAGCATGCGGTATACGGCAGATGAAATGTCCCATTGTATCCGGGAGCTTTCCGGCGGGCAGAAAGCAAAGCTTTTGTTCCTGAAAATGAGTCTGGACGGCTGCAATGTATTGATACTGGATGAACCTACACGGAATTTTTCCCCGCTTTCCGGTCCGGTAATCCGTCAGGTGCTCAAAAGCTTCGACGGCGCGATAATCAGTATTTCCCACGACCGGAAATATATTGGGGAAGTGGTGTCGGCAGTTTATGAACTGACCGAAAACGGGCTTTACAGAAGGGTATAAAGCCCGTATGCTTTCTGGATCGGCGGAGGGATATTTTACTCCCAATATCCTTCCGCGCGGACCGGTCCCAGCAGGCCGCTTCCTTCCACAGGCATGGTCACGGAGAAGAAATCGTGGTATTTGTGTACGAGCGTATTGGTGACATATACTGTCAGCCGGTTTTTGCCCTTCACGACTCCGGTGATGCTGCAGCTGTAGGGCGGCGCAATACGTACGGCCTTCTTTTCGCCGTTCAGCCATACCTCCAGCGTTTCATAGACAGCTCCGAAATCAATCGAAAGCATTTCCCCATCGCGATCCGGATCCCACATAAAATCCGCCTCATATCTGATTGTTCCCGCAAATTCCTCCATGCCTTCCGCTGCTGTGATATTGTACAGCCTGCCGGAAGCAGCGCCGGCAGATGCTCCTGCGGCTCTCCCAGATAAAGCACCGACGCTTCGCCGGGCGCAAGCCGCAGCATAATTTTTCCGTCGTTATCCCTCTGTACCGGCCCCAGACGGTTGTCAAACGCATCATACCAGCAGGCATTCTCCGTTCCCGGCGCATATCCCTTCAGGGTTATGACGCTTTCCACGGAAAGAAACGGCGCTTCATTAAAAAAGAAAATAAAATCCCCATTCTGGTGTTTATAATGGTAATATCTCAAATAAGGGGACGTATTTTCACAGAAAATATCCCGTTCCATCACCGCATCCAGATAAGCGAGCAGCCTGCTTTCCTCACCGCAGGCGCAGGAATAAAAGCTGCCGGAATCATCGGACATATGCGCTTCCTCCACCTTCACCAGATGGTTCCATTCTGCGGCAGACCCTTTTTTCAGGCATTCTCCAGCCATTTTGTCCTGTTTATCCGTCCGGGCCCCCTCGTTTTTCCATCCGTAAAACCGCTCCGCCTCTCTCCAGCCGCTTTCTACCGCTGTCGGCAGAGAACCGGCAAAAATAACAGGGAAGCCCTCCGAAGCCGCATCAAGAAGCCATTCTGCCAGTTCCTCCGGGATATATGCGCATTCCGGGATCACCAGCGTCTCAAATTCTTCCTTCCCCACCAACATTTTTCCGCTGCTGATTCTGCTGGTTTCCAGAAGGCCCAGGGGGATTACTTCATAATCCAGCTGGTTTTCCGCCAGCAGCCGGCCGGTCTCCTCAAAGGGTTGATAAGCTCCCAGCCACTCCATTTCCGCGGTGTAAAGCAGTGCGATGCCGGCCGAATGCCTTCCTCCGTTAAGCAGGTGGCTCATCCGGTTCATATATCTGCAAAGGCAGGAAAACCAGGGATACTGGGGATTATTTCCCCATGCGTAAAAATGCGGCGGGCAGTCCGGATCCGGGAAATCTCCGCCTGTAAATGCGTGTGGGACGAACCAGTTGATCCCTCTTACGAGCATGTGATCCGTCAGCCACTTCATCAGCTTCAGCCCTTCACTCCAGCCATAGGCGCCATAAACCTCGCACATGGTTCTTCCCTTTTTCTTCGGATCCAGATGGCCCAGAGAAGCCCCCATTTTTGCAAGGCCATAGTGAAAGAAGGTACCGTTATATGTCCCTTTTCCCCCGATATTGTAAAATTCATTCCTATCATAGCCGGGGCGGATCTGCTGCAGCACCACATCAATTCCGGACATATGCTGTCCCCACAGCGCTTTGAAAAAATGTCCGGTTCCCAGGCCAAGCCTGGCGTGAGTGCCGCAGTCCTCAATTACATGGCCGATATATTCCACATTATGAGCATCACACCATTCTCCAATCTGGTCGCAGAAATCCAGACACTGAATTCCGCCTAAGGCCTATATCCACGGAGCGGATATGATATACTAATGAAGAACATTATTATTTTCCGCAAAGCATTTCACCATGTCCATCCATGTCAAGATTTTTAACAGCCACGCTGTTATTCTGATAAATGAAGGAGAACAAAACATGCAATGGGACAAAATAGAGCTGGCCTCCAGGATGCAGAATTACATCCGTGAACACTGTATGGACGAAGATTTCAGCATGGATGCGCTGTATGCGTCCACCGGTTATTCCAAAAGGCACGCCTGCCGTATTTTCAAGGAGCTTCTTTATAAGACGCCGGAGGAATATGTACGGGCCGTACAGATGACGGCAAGCGCGGAATCTCTGATTAAAACGGATGCCAACATTCTTGACATCGCCCTGGATACGGACTATGAAAGCCATGAGGGATATACACGGGCCTTTGAAAAGCTGTTCGGCACCACGCCTTCGTGCTACCGCAACGGCCAGACTCCGATTCCGCTCTTTATCCAATATCCCATAAAGCATTATTACTCCTATCTGAGGCAAAAGGAGAAGAAACAAATGGAAAATGAAAACAATCTGAACAATGAGACCAAGGCGTCTCCCTCCCTCTGCACCGTTACGGTTATCAGCAAGCCCGCACGGAAGCTTCTTGTAATGTATGCGAAGAAAGCACATGATTATTTTTCGTTCTGTGAGGAGGTGGGCTGTGAGTGGGAGGGGCTTTTTAACAGCATTCCCAGCCGACTGGAGACGGCAGCCCTGATAACGCTTCCGCCGTCCCTGATACCGGAAGGCAGTACGGAAACCGCCGCAGGCGTGGAGCTGGATGCGGATGCGGTTGTCAAAATTCCTGAGGGCTGCAGCCTTATCGAGCTTCCTCCCTGTGATTATCTTTACTTCCAGTCTCCTCCCTATGAAAATGAAGAGGATTACTGTACCGCCATCGAGCTTGTCTTCCAGGCAAGCGAGACATATCAGCCGGAACGCTTTGGGTACCGCTATGCTCCAAAGCTGGCTCCCGCCTTTAACTTCGGCGCGGATACCAGGACGGGCGGATGTATCTCTCTTCCTGTGCAGAAGCTGTAAAAAGAAGGCAGGCTTCCCTTCCCTACGGAAGGTGAGGCCTGCTGTGAGATATATGGTACTATTTTCCGTCCTCTTCCTTTTCATATCTTATTTCCAGGCCGGGTACGAATTTCCGGTCCATCTGATGCCTGGCCTTCCGGTTTTCCACGGTATCAAAAATAATGGAGAAATCGTAATCCGCCGGGTACATTTCCGCCGCGGCTACCTTCAGCTGAAGCCTTTTGTAATTGATTCTCATTTTTTTCTTCTGGATCTGCACTCCCACATCGCCCTTATCATCCGCCGGCTCATACACGATTCCCAGCTTTCTCTGGGGATATACCATGACGCTGTCTCCCATGGAGAAACGTCCTTTTATCTCTTCAGCCTTTACTTTGCAGGAATTCTGCGCATCCTCCTTCGACCTGATCCGGGACTTCTGCGGTCTTTTTTTTGATTTATCCAGGCTGCCGCCCTCCATCGCCTGTGGTCCGGACGTTTCTATGAGGTCGGGCAGGGAGCGTTTGTTTTTTTCACCGCTTCCATAGGCGGCCTTCCAGGCTGTCTCCAGGGTTTCTTCTGCCATCCCCAGGCGCCTGGCGATATAAAAAGCACAGCTTTCTCCCGCTTCGCCCAGTTCCAGCCGGTACAGCGGCTTCAGGCTTTCTTTATCAAAGGCCATTCTGGCATTGATCACGCCCGCTGTTCGTTCGCCGTATTCTTTTACCTCCGGATAATGGGTGGTTACCAGGAACAGGCAGCCCCGTTTTCTCAGTTCTTCCAAAACCGCCACCGCAATTCCCATACCTTCCGCCGGATCAGTTCCGGATCCAAGCTCATCCAGCAGCACCAGGCTTTCCCTGTCGGCTTTCTGGAGGATGCGTATAATATTTTTAATATGGGCGGAGAAGGTGGAGAGATTTTCCGAAATGCTCTGCCCGTCCCCGATATCGCAAAAAATATCCGCATTCATAGCCAAATCCGCTTCCTCACAGGGTATATGAAGTCCGCAGCAGGCCATGACGGAGAGCAGTCCCACCGTTTTCAGTGCCACTGTTTTTCCTCCGGTATTGGGTCCTGTAATTATGACGCCCTGGGTCTTTCCCCCAAACTCCACATTCAATGGCACCGGGTTTTCGCTGGTAAGAAGAGGGTGCCTTCCGTTCACAATACGGATAACACGCCGGGTATTTAAAGAAGGCTGTCTGGCCTGCATATCCGCGCTCAGCTTACCCTTTGCAAAAATAAAATCCAGCTCCTCCATATATTCCAGATTTACGGAAACGGCATCCAGATTATCCCCTACCAGGGCCGACAGGGTATAGAGTATGATTTTTTCCTCGTTTTCCTCCGCCGTTTCAAGAAGGCCAAGCTCCTCGCGGAGCTTTGATACCGCGGTTGGCTCTATAAAAAAGGTGGCGCCTGTGGACGAAGCATCCACTACGGTTCCGGGGACCTGGCTTTTGTATTCTTTTTTTACAGGCAATGTGAACCTGCCGTTTCTCATGGAAACAAAGCTTTCCGAAAAATACTTCCGGCTGCTGCGGAGCATGGTGTCCAGCTTCGTCCTGATCTGCCCCTCCGCCTGTTCCTTTTTCTGACGTATGCTGCGCAGTGTCTTACTGGCATAATCATCCACACGGCCGCCCCGGATACAGCGTTCGATCTCTTCCTGAAGCGCGCTTAAGTCCTGGAAGCCGGCAGCAAATCCGGCCATACCGGGGGCAAGATCCCTGCATCGGCCCAGGTATCGGGTCAGCCGCAGGGAAAGTACGGCAAACTGCCTGACGCTCTCCAGCTGATCCGGGGTCAGCATCCTTCCCGCTTTTGCCTCCTGGGCGGCTTCCCTTACTCCTGCCGTATCCGAAAAGGGCGGGGTTCCCAGTGCATCCAGAACCTTCCTGGCCTCTGTCGTCTCCTGCAGGGCGGCCTCCGCCCTGGCCTGATCCAGGAAAGGCTCCATTTGTTCAAACCGCTGCGCGGCCTTTTCCGTCATTGCATTTTTTACCAGCATTTCCTTTATTCTGCGAAATTCCAGCATTTCATTCATATCGTTGTTTTCGTTCATAATATTGATTCTCCCCATTTTTCTTACAGTTCAGACGGCTGAACCGCCGCCTGTTTTTGTTTCTTTCAATTGTTTTTCAGATTTGTGGGAAGACAAGGTTGTATAGCGGCAGCTGTTTCATTCCTTCATATTCACCGGCGGCTCACTATACTTGAGAGACGCTAAACGGACGTAGTTCCTGAACCGGGACGTTTTTCTTTATTATCGCGGACGGCAAGTCATATGGGCGCGCCTTTCTGGCGGCTGCCAAAAGGACGGGATGTCCTGCAGCTACTGTGGGAAATCTGACTTTGCTGCAGTATTCTTATGACAATGCCTGCTTTACATTCTTTCAAATGCAAAATAATGCAAAAAAAGACATAACCCCGCAATCAGGATTATGCCTTCTATACTTTTAAAGTATGTGTCTACGCAACCTGTTCGGAACTCATCAGGGCAGACTCCCAGAGGGAACGACGCAAAAACCCCGTCTCTGCCTTAACACGCTATTCGCCTGTCTTCCTCACATTGGCTGCAATTAACATACATTTTCCTCTCTTTCTTTCTGTAACTGAAGCTTTACACATGTCCGAATGACACAGCTTCAGTCACTGCCCCTATAATAACAGGCGCCTTTGGCTTTGTCAAAGGGTTTCCCGTATTTTTTTCTGCATATTTTTTTAATCTTGTTTCCTGAAAATATTGCAAATCAGGCAAGGCAGTGCCATGATTATATTATATAGGTGCTGCTGATAGACGGTTGCCCTTCAAATTAACAGTAAAAAATAACCGCTATTCCTTCCTGCTGCCGTAACGTACCACCGCCCCCTCTTCAAGGGCTTTTGTCGTATCTACTATAATTTCCGTATCCGCATCTATTGTTCCTTCTTCAATGGAGGCAAATTTATTGTTCTTGTCCAGTACATTTACGTTAACGCGGCTTGCGGCAAGTTCTTCCCCCAAAATTCCCTGCTGTTTTCTGAGTACAAAAACATAAGAAATGCCGTTATCAGTATAAACCGCCTTTGCCGGAATAGTCAGGGGATAGCTTTGTGACTGGGAGGAAGCCGTCATGGTTCCGCTCTGTCCTACCGCGCCTTCGCCGGGGGGCAGGTAAACTATGGCGTCATAGCTGCCCGGCGTGCTTTCGCTTTCCGCCAGATAGGCAACCTGTCCTTCCACAGTTCTGCCGCTGTTACCCAGCTTCAGGGAAACCGTATCATTGATATCCACATACTTCTTCTCCTCCCTGGTGAGCGTAGTCCGGAATTTAAAGCTTTCATCCAGATCGGCCAGAACCACGGAAGCGCCGTCCGGCACTCTTTCGCCGGAGGATATTTTGATTTTGGTTACGATGCCGTTATCCTCGCTGAATACCTGTCCGTCTGCTTTTTGGAGCTGCACGTACTTCTGCAGGATTTCATTCCGGTAAGCAATCTCCATCTGGTTCATTTCCAGAGTCAGATCCGGATTCGCTGCAAGCGTTGAGTCCTCTACCTTCCGTTTTGCCTCAAGCATGGCGTCCAGCTTATCCCAAACGCTGTTTTCCTGATTCTGCTTTGCACTGTCTACGGAATCCTCCAGGCTTTTCTTTGTACTCTCCCAGTTTTCCCATGCAGAATCTTCGTTTGCATAGTCCGGCTTGGTCTTTGTATCCACATTTCCCTTCGCCAGCTCCTCTTCTATGCTTTTAACTCTTCTTTCCGCGCTTTCTCTCCTGGCTTCAGCCGCCTTCAGCGCTTCCTCCAGCCGCTCCCGTTCAGGATCTGCCGCAGGGCCGGAACCGCCGCCGGTGTTGTCTTCCCCGCCATCTGGTGTCCCGCCATTATCCGATGCTTCACCGCTGTC
>NZ_KE992683.1:0-97883 GCF_000466465.2 Clostridium sp. KLE 1755 | reverse complement strand
CGCCGAAATGAAAGAACGGCCGGACGGCCGGATACTACAGCAGCATAGATACTGCTGTGTGATGGAATAATAATAACATACTATTTTAATATTATCAACACAAAACTAAACGTTTTTTTAAAAGCTTTTCTGAAGTTTTAAAAAACTGAGAGAAAACAGCCCCTGTGTCAGAAATTTTTTCTTTCCCCCACAAAGCTTCAGTTTTCCCCCCACCACCAGGATTCCTGATTTCCTATGCCCTTTCCTGCAAAAACTGCTGCCCCACATACCATCCGGAACTCTTTAAGAGCTTTCCGTCTGATATCCGGGGCAGCAATGTCCTCCTAAGGTTGTTTATCCAATTTTCCGCAGATCACATCTTCTGTTCTTTCCATAAAGAATAACGGTTATCAGTAAAACAAGCACCGTCACCCCTCCCAGGAAAAGGTCGGCCGGAACCCCTGCCAGCGCAAAGCGCAGTCCGATAGGAACCAGGGCCAGCAGCATTCCTCCCAGAACGGATACAAAAGTGGAAGCGCTCTGCTTTACTACCGTAGTTTCATTGTCCCAGTTGAATACCGGCATTTTCAGGTTAATGGTAATTCCCAGAACCGAAGAAAAACACGCATAGGCCAGCGGAACCAGGAATACCCAGACAGGCTTCAGGCCCCCGGTCTGTCCGGAAACCGTCAGAATCGTTCCTGCCAGCAGAATGGAAGGCACGGCAAGCGTCAGATTCACCAGCATTTTACCATCCAAAATCAAACCGGAGGGAATGGGCAGCGACCTGAGAATCCACCACTGCTTTCCTTCTATGGAAATGGAGCTTGAGGTAGTGCCCCCCATCATCACCATCAGTGACAAAAGAAAGGGGAGCATGCTTCCCAGGCTGACAGGCAGTGTGCCTCCCACCCCTTCCAGCTGCAGATAGCTTTCCAGCTTATCCATCCCTGCCGCCGCAAGCCCAATCGCTGCCGCTACCATAAGTATATATCCAACCATCGTATTCATTACGTATATATTAGAGGCAAAATATCGCTTTATCTCCTTTTTGTACAAAGCGCCCAGCACGGAACGCTGCTTCAGGCTCTGCAGCCTGTAATTCTTCTTTGCCTCATGCGTACGCAGCGCACTGCTTATCTGTACATACTTCCACTGCACCAATGCGATGAACAGGAGGAAAATCCCCATGGATATGGCCGCAAATCCGGCCAGCGCCGCCGGATTTGCGCCGGTAATCCCCGCTGTATACAGACCGGTCAGCGGATACATGCCATTTACCTGCTCTACTGCACCGCGTATCATCCCCGCCATATCCTGAAGCTCCATATTTTCCGCCCGTGAGGAAAAAAGCATGGTTACCGCCAGGATTCCCAGGGTAAAAGTCATGGACAGTAAAATAATCACCAAATTTTTACGCCGCACGCGGGAACCAATGGCCATGATTAAAGTTCCAATCAGAGACGCCACTGTCAGGGGAACCAATGGGACAAAAAAGAGGCTGATAAACATCCGTACATAAACAACAGGGGAAGGTGCCGCCGTCAGGCCATATACCGCGCCTGCCGGCGCTATAGTAAGCGCCGACAAAAGCAGGGAGCTCAGATACATATGAAGCAAGCGGCTCATAATTATCGCCGACGGCTTCAACGGAAGGGCCGTCAGCATCTCATAATCCCCGGCGGCAAACAGCACCGGTCCCGCTTTGAACAGGGTAAAGATGAAAATAGCCATACTCGACACCGCAACCACAAAGCCGGGAACGCTGTCCTGTGCCCCGGAAACACACAGAACCCACGCTGCCCCCGCGACATAGAAGGCAAGCAGCCCCCCGCAGAATATGAAAATGCACAGCATGAAAACCAGCTTTCGTTTTTTCCCCGAATCCCTGCAATGCATGACTTCATTGATTCCGAAGTCCTTCAGCAGCTGAATCCTTAACAGACGGATACTCGTGCTAATCATGTCTGACCACCTCCATAAATACTTCCTCCAGTGATTTACCCTGTGTCAGCCCGGCAGTTTCGCCGGCAGCCACCAGCACCCCTTCCTTGATGATGGCGATTTTATTACACAGCTTTTCCGCCACATCCAGCACATGCGTGGAAAAGAAAATAGCGCTTCCCTCCTCACAAAGGGCATGCATATTCTGCTTGAGCACCACGGAGGCGGAAGGGTCCAGCCCCACAAAGGGTTCATCCAGCACCAGAAGCCGGGGCTTATGAATCAGTGCGGAGATGATGGCCAGCTTCTGCTTCATGCCGTGGGAATAAGAAGAAATCAGATCGCCCAGGCTTTCCGTGATTCCGAACTGCTCCGCATATTCCCCGATCCGCTCCGTCCTTACCGCAGAAGGAATCTGAAAAATATCCGCAATAAAATCCAGATACTGAATACCGGTCAGATGTTCATACAGGTCCGGATTATCCGGTATATAAGCCAGAAGGGATTTGCATACAAGCGGCTCCTCCTTTACGGAATGCCCGTCAATGCGGATTTCCCCTTCCTCAAAATCCAGGATTCCCACTACAGCCTTAATGGTCGTGGTTTTCCCCGCGCCGTTGTGGCCTATGAAACCGTAAATATCCCCGGGCAGGATTTCCAGGTTCAGGTTGGATACGGCTTTTTTCCCGCCTTTATAGGTTTTTGAAAAATTGATGATCTCTAACATAATATTCTCCTATTCTTCCTGACAGTTCAGTTAACCGGAGCGCCACTACTCTTCCTCGCTTGGAGAAGAGATCAACGTAAACCGCCTGATTTTCCGGCCTTCCTCCGGTTTGTTGTAAATATAATCGTTGAATACCGCCCCTATTTTAGCGGTCATCTCCATAAATTCCTCATCGGTAAGAAGCAGAGTGGAGGTGGACAGGCTCAGCAAATCCTTCCTCGGGTCGTTCTCCTCCTGTGCAAAATAGCGGGAAAAGGAAGCGGCCAGAGAAAAGAGCGCCGCCTGAATCATCTGCGCCGCACCTTCCCGGCTGTACTCCCCTACCGGATTTTTTACCAGCGCATAGGTTTTTTCCACCGTTCCCCGTATCTTACGCTCCCGTACGACCTCAATCCCACCTGCTTCATACAGTATTTTGATATGCCGGTACAGGCTGGCCGGCGGAATATCATTCAGCTCTTCCCTGATGGAGGATACCGTGCCTTCCTCATGAAGAATCAGATACTGAACGATGCGCTGCCTTACGGGATTCATAATTATTTTCGTAAAATCCTGCTGATTCATTGGCTCATATCCTTTCTGCTGCAGTATCAATTATTATCATAAATGGTATTATTATCATATATGATATTGTTTTGTTATCCTGATAGTATCACTTTCGCTTCACTGTGTCAAGCAATTAATACAATAATACAATTAACAAAACAGAACCCTTCCTATGGAAAAAGTACGGCCTTCCATTCCCCGGTACGCCATGGTAAAATAACAATAAAACAACTTTGAACAACACAAAAATTTTCAGCACGGAGGGCTGTCTGCATGAATGACTGTATGATATGTGAAAGAATTGACTGGATTAAAGCAGGGAAAAACCCATATTTTGTAAGAGAACTTAACACAGGCTATGTGGTTATCGGCGACTATCAGCGGATAAAAGGATATACGCTCTTTCTGTGCAAAGAACACGCAACGGAGCTGCATTTCCTGGAACAAGCCTTCCGAATGGAATTTCTCCGGGAAATGTCCCTTGTGGCAGAGGCGGTTTATAATGCATTCCAGCCGGATAAATTAAATTATGAGCTTCTCGGAGCCGGAACCGGACGTCACATGCATTGGCATATTTTTCCCAGAAGATCCGGAGACACCCCCACAGGAGGACCTGTCTGGAGCCTGGGCGCACAATTGTCAGAAGATAAATATCTTCCCTCAAAAGAAGAACTGGAAGCATTAAAATCACAGCTTAACAAAGAGCTTGATAAACTTTTATAGAAAATGCCCGCAGCCGCTGCGGCAGACGGAGGTCGCCTGATGAAGAAAAAAATATGGGAAGCTGCAGTTTCCCTCCTGCTCATCCTCTCCCTCGCCCTGAACACCGCTCTTCTCTTTCTATGTATGGATTTGAAAAAACAGAACGAACTGCTACGCACTGATGTCTCCTCCATCCCCCGGCAGATTGACAACAGCGTCCAGCTCGCTGTCAGCCAGATTCAGGCGCTCCAGGAGGAGGAGCAGAAAATCACCTCCTATTCCTCCATTGAATTCGGTGAGCTTGAGAACGGGAAGGCTGCTGTCCATGTCAGGGCTGCTCTCCGGGAAACCACAGCGGACACCAGTGTACGCATCAGCTGGTCAGACGGAAATGATGGCGGGACAGTCCCGGCCAGTTTGTCGCAACAGGGCTTTTTTACTGCGGATTTATCCATTCCCGTTACCAGCCGCAGCGCCGCCATCAGTCTGATTTGTACCCGCGACGGTGTGGACACCACAGAAATCCTGGACGAAGGCCTTTCCGTTTATTCCCACTATCTGATCGATTGGCAGGCCTATGGCTCTCTTAACTGGTCCCGCACAAGCGGAAGCCAGACGGCAACGCTAAGCTCCAATGTGCAGGTCAGCTGTGATGCCCCTGGAAATAACCATGGCGTAAAGGCCATGCTGTCTCTTTACCAAAACGACGTGCTGCTCACCTCGGATACCCTGTTTGAGAATGCACAAGGCGTGTCCGGTGACGCCGCTTATCTCACCACCGATGCCACACTGAAAGATGGTGACAGCTTCAGCCTGCAGCTTGTCATCACCGACAGCCTGGGTTATACCTATACCCGGACGCTGGATCGGCTGATTGTGGAAAACGGAGGCACACAGCTGACCTCCGACCCTTCCCTGGACAGAAATGCCGGAATGCAGGTGAGCGCGCCCAGCTCAGGGACCTGAATTCAGGCCAAAATCCGCCGCTGAAGGCGACTTGGGATAGATTCCGGCAGTAACTGCGAAGCAACTGCCAGTTACAAATAATCTATGGAAAACAGACATTGCAAAGCACCGCTGACGGCAAGGCCGATCGGCGGCGCTTTTTTTACATAAATTCCATTTCACGCGGCTGGCTGCAGTTTATCCCCGCCTGGATTTCTGCCGTTTGTGCCGGCACGCATACCATTCGTGCTGATGCTGACATTTGGCCTGTACCTGCGGTATACTTTGACAAGAGGAGGAGATACATCGTGAAAAAGAAGAAAGAACCCCTGAAATACCATATTTTTCAAAACATCACCTTTTTGCTGAAATGTATCCGCAGGGAGCATCCGCTGCTGCTTATCTTCATCATAATGCAGGTAATTCTGTCGGTGATTTCACCGGTATTTGGCATCTATATCCCGAAAATCACGCTGGACCTGGTGATGGGCAGCGCGGATACAGCACAGATTTTTCTGGTGCTGGGAGGTTTCGGCATTGTCATGGTCCTGTCGATGGCGTTGTCAGGAATGGCAAATGAAGGTAAGTACATCATGTACAATGATATGCGCCGCTATTACCAGATGGAGCTTTTCCTGCAGTCCTTAAGCTGCGATTACAAAAACGTGGAAAGCGAAGAAGGACAGACGAAGTATCAGCGGGCCATGTCAACACTGCGTAACGGCGACTGGTCGGGCACCTCCATTATGATCGTTTCCTCCATTGACATTGTGGTGAGCCTGTTGTGTTTTTTCATTTACTCCGGAATTATGTCTTCCCTCAGCCCCTATATGGTACTGCTTCTTATCGTGCTGTCGCTCATCAGCCTGTTTGGCACCAGGCAGGCGCAAAGCTATGAGTATAAACAGAAAGATTTAACAGCGGCATATGAAAAAAAGCTGTCCTATGTTATCCGTACGGGAAGCAATGCAGCGTTCGGAAAGGACATGCGGCTCTATCATGCAGGAGGCTGGTTTCAGGAGCTGCGCGGCAGCCTGATAGAGGGAAGCGCAAAGCTGGCGGGCAAAATCCAGGACAGATATTTCGCTTCCGGCGTTGTGAACGCTTTCGTCCTTTTCCTGCGGGACGGCATCGCCTACTCCTATTTGATATACGCCGTTTCCGCAGGACAGATTACGATACCGGAGTTTACCCTGTATTTTGGCGCTGTCACGGCTTTTTCCGGCTTTGTCAACGGCATCGTAAACAATCTCAACGAGCTGAACGGCGCTAATCTGCAGATGAATTCCATGCGCGCCTTTCTGGATAATACCAATGATCCGGAACCGGAAACTCCCCTGGCACTTTCGGATTTGAAAGAATATTCCATTGAATTTTGCGATGTCTGTTTTTCCTACGGAACGGATACCGGCTTCGTGCTGGATCACTTTAACCTTAAAATCAATGCCGGAGAAAAGATCGCCCTGGTAGGCGTCAACGGCGCCGGAAAAACCACGGTGGTAAAGCTGCTCTGCGGTTTTTACAAACCTGATTCCGGCACAATTTTAATCGGCGGCCAGGATATAAACAATTTCCGGAAAAAAGATCTGCTGAAGCTGTATGCCGCCGTTTTTCAGGACATCTATATCCCGCCCTTCACCGCCGCCGAGAATGTTTCCATGCAGGAGCTGAAAACAACAGACCGGAACCGTGTGAAGGAATGTCTTGTCAAAACAGGGCTTTGGGAGCAGTTTTGCGGGCAGCCAACAGGCATTGACACCCCCATGACAAAGGAGATAACGGACGGCATCGTTTTATCAGGCGGCCAGCAGCAAAAGCTGCTCATGGCAAGGGCGCTTTACAAAGACGCGCCCATCCTGATTCTTGACGAACCCACCGCAGCCCTTGACCCTATCGCGGAAAGCCGGACCTACGAACAATTCCACGAAATTGCATCGGATAAAACTGCTGTCTATATCTCCCACCGGCTGGCTTCCACCCGCTTCTGCGACAAAATCGCATTTTTAAACAATGGGAAAATCACAGAGGAAGGCACACACGACGAACTCATGCAAAAGGGAGGCACTTACAGCCAGATGTTTGCACTGCAGAGCCAGTACTATCAAAACAAGGAGGTAGCGGAGACTTATGCTGAAGCATAATAAATTAAAGCCTGTGGGCATTGCGATCAGACTTATGTGGAACATGGATAAATGGCTGCTCATTCACAGCATAATCACGTCCGTAATTGAAGCGGCAACCCCTTTTGCCGGGATTCTCCTGTCCGCCTATATTCTGGACGGGCTGCAGGCCGGGGAAGAATTTACTGAAATCATATCCGTTTCCCTGGCCTCTGTGGCCGTTATTTTCTTGCTGACGGTGCTGAAAGCTTATTTTTCCAAAATACTAAATGTACATATCGGTATGTGCGGCAAAAGATACGATACCCTGATGAGCATGAAAACCATTTCCATTGATTATCCGCTGCTGGACAGTCCTGCCGTAAACGATATCCGCGTCAGGATCCGGCATGACAACGACTGGGGCGCCGGCTTTTATTCCCTTGTATGGCAGCTGCCATATCTGCTGAACAGCCTGATATCCACCTTCGTTTCCGTAGTACTTATGCTGCCGTTATTTATGGAAGGACATTTTTTCTCAGATACCCCGGCAATACTACTGCTTCTTTCGCTGGGCGCCATCATCGCCTTCAACCTCTGGTTTACCTCTGTTAAAAACAAAGAGCTGTACCGCCTGCTGGACGATCCTTCTCTGGATAAAAGCTATCTTGGCTATTTTTTATGGAATGATCAGGATTATCATTATGGAAAGGACATCCGCATCTATGATGCAAAACCACTGATTAAAAGCAAACTTGACGGGGACCTTGTGATAAAGAACCGATGGATAAAACAGCTGGTAAGCAACAATATGAAATCCGGCTTTTTCAGCAATCTGTCCGCCGGAACGCTTCAAATCATCTCGTATATTTTCGTAGCGCTCCGCGCCGCGGCGGGAACGCTGACTGCGGGAGCCGTTGTAAAATACGCAGGCATTATCTACCGTTTTTCCCAGTCGGTCACCAACGTCTTCAACGCGCTGGAGGAATACGCTGTCTCCTCCAACCGGCAGCTTTCCACGCTGGAATATCTGAATATCAAAGATGTGCTGAAAAAAGGCACGCTTCCCGTGGAAAAACGCGCCTTCTGTGATGGCAGCGACAATGAATATGAAATTGAATTCCGGGATGTATCCTTCCAATATCCCGGCTCCGATACCTGCGCCCTGCGCCATATCAACCTGAAATTCCGCGTTGGCGAGCGGCTGGCGGTGGTTGGTATGAACGGCTCCGGAAAAACCACCTTTATCAAGCTGCTCTGCCACCTTTACGATCCCACGGAAGGAGAAATCCTGCTCAACGGCATTGACATCAGGAAATATGATTATGAGGAATACATGAAAATCTTTTCCGTGGTCTTTCAGGATTTCAAGCTGTTTTCCTTTTCCCTGGGACAAAATGTGGCTGCGGATATGGATTATGATACGAAACGGGTGGAAGCCTGCCTTGATGCGGCCGGGTTTGATAACCGCCGTACCTCCATGCCTGACGGGCTGAAGACATGCCTGTATAAGGACTTTGAGGAAAACGGCGTGGAAATCTCCGGCGGCGAAGCGCAGAAAATTGCGCTGGCCAGGGCGCTTTATAAGGATGCGCCGTTCATTGTGCTGGATGAACCCACCGCCGCCCTTGACCCAATCGCAGAGTCGGAAATTTATTCAAAATTCAATGATATCGTGGGAAACAGGACCGCCATCTACATCAGCCACCGCCTGTCCTCCTGCCGGTTCTGCGATGAAATCGCCGTTTTTGACAACGGTCAGATCGTACAGCTGGGGAGCCACGAGGAACTGGCGGCAGATACCGGGGGAAAATACCATGAGCTGTGGAATGCCCAGGCGCAGTATTACAATAGTTAGTACTATGACTCTGCTTCCATAAAAAAGTGAAGCAAAACACCGTTGCCCGGAGGCAGCGGTGTTAATTTTTACAGATATTCTGCCGTTGCGGTATGACCGGCCCGCTTCAGCTCCTCCGGCGTTCCTTCAAACAGGATACATCCCCCCTTCTCCCCGCCCTCCGGACCCAGGTCAATCACCCAGTCGCAGCTGCGGATGAGCTGCTGGTTATGTTCCACCACAACTACCGTATTTCCCGCATCTGCCAGCCGGTTCAGAAGCACCAGAAAATGATCGATATCCTGGGGATGCAGCCCCGTAGTGGGCTCATCCATAAGATACAGGCTTCTCCTTCCCTGAGGCGTTCCCACAAGCTCTCTGGCCAGCTTCAGCCGCTGTCCCTCGCCGCCTGATAATGTGGTAAGTGACTGCCCCAGCTGCAGATATCCAAGGCCTACAGCCTGAAGGAGACTGAGCGTTTTCCTGATTCTGGCCTGTTCAGAAAAAAACTCCGCAGCTTCATCCACCGACAAATCCAAAACCTCCTTCACCGAAAGGCCCTTATATTTTACCGCAAGGATCTCTTCTTTGAAACGGTTCCCTCCGCAGACCGGACAGACCACCTGCGTATTGGCAAAAAACAGCATATTGTTGTCCACATACCCCAGTCCCTCACAATTCCCGCATCTGCCCCCGGCCGTATTAAAGGAAAAATGCTTTGCAGAAAAACCGGCGTTTACTGCGGCCTGCGTACCGGCAAAAACCGCCCGTATCTCTGTGTAAACCTCAGTATAGGTGGCCACATTCGATCGCTTCATCCTGGAAATTGACGCCTGCCCGATCTCAACCACCCGATTAAACTGTTCTTTGCCCAGCACCCGGTTTTTCTGTGTATCCGCCCTTCCTTTGGCAAGTACCTCAAAGACCAGCGTGGATTTACCGGAACCGGAAGGCCCGGTTACGCCGACCAGGCAGCCTGTGGGGATATCCACACAAAGCTGCTTTAAATTAAACATATCCGCATTTTCTATTCTGACCGCCCCGGCCGGTTTTCTGCACCGTGTATTCCAGGCGGGTTGACGGCACAGATATCTTCCCGTCACACTTTCTTTTTGTTGCTTTATCTCCTCCAGCGTCCCTTCCGCCACAATTTCCCCGCCGAATTTTCCGGAACCGGGGCCGATATCCACAAGGTAATCGGCAGAGGCGATTACATCCACATCATGCTCTATCACAAGCACCGTGTTATCCAAATCCCGGAGCCTTTTAAGGATTGCCACAAGGCCGGCCGTGTCCTTGGGATGCAGGCCGGCCGTAGGTTCATCCAGGATATAAATCAGCCCTGTGATCTCCGAATCCAGTGCAGCCGCAAGCCTCAGCCTCTGCAGTTCCCCGCCCGACAGAGTAACCGTCTGCCTGTCCAGAGAAAGATATCCCAGCCCCACCTTAAGGAAACGGCTGATCTTGGTTTCCATATCGGTCAGATAATCCCTCACAAATTCCATCTGTTTTTCATCCAGGGACGCATGCAGCTCCCGCACCCAGGCATACAGCCTGTCCAGGGAAAAAAGTGACAGCTGCGGCAGACGGATCCCCTGCACAGTTACCCTCCTGCTCAGCTCACAAAGCCGCTCCCCTCTACAGTCGGGACACTCCTTCACCTCAAAGTAATCCTCCAGCTGTTTTACGTCCCCGTCCTTATCCGCCAGCCGCCGCCATAATATGGGATATACGCCCTCAAACCTGCCTGCCGCCGTATTCTTAGGCGGCGTAATATGGGGGAAGGCCTGTTTTACTTCATCACTTTCCACTCCATAATAAAGAATTGCCTTTCTTTTATCATCAAACTGTTCCACCAAAGTCCCCGGCTCCACAGGAACCCCATAATGGGAAAATGCCTGGTGAAGCACAGAAAGCTGGTATTTCCCGTACTGCTTTTCCCAGTATTTTACCGCGCCGTCCTCCAAAGACAGCTTCTCATCCACTGCCCGTTCTTTTTTTATGGCATGAATCCTGCCCAGCCCTTCACAGGTTGGGCAGGCGCCTTCCCTGGTATTGAAGGAAAAATATGTGCGTGTTATCTTATCCATACGCCTGCCGCATTTACAGCAATACATGTACACATAAAAGTCATTTCCTTTTTTCTCCGTCTCCTCCCTGCAGCCGGCTGCCGAAATCAGCTCGCCGCAGTAAGGACATCTCCTGCTGCCCAGCTTTTCATAAACCATACGCAAATCCGTGTAAATATCCGACATGGTGCCTACCGTGGAACGGGGATTCCTGTTCGCATCCGTCTGGGTAATCACTATTGCCGGGGATGCGCCCCGCACGCGTTCCACCTTCGGCTTATGAATGCCCTGAAAGGCCATGGCTTCCAGATACTGCCTCTGGCATTCATTGTAGAGAACATCGATGAGAAGCGTGGATTTACCGGAACCGGAAAGGCCCGTAAATACCACAAGCTTATTTCTGGGGATGTCCAGCGAAATATTTTTCAAATTGCCTTCGGCGGCGCCGATAATTCTGATATCTGACATTTGGTCCTCCTTGGTTGTTGAAGATTTCCAGAAGTGCTGCATTCTGAAGTTACTATGATGTATTTCAAGTATTGCCTTCCCTCCCGGAAAGCGCCGCCATTTTTCCACTCATAAACCTGCCCATCCTCAATGAGAAAAGATAACACAGCTCCGTCTGCACCTTTTGAAGAAAGCTGTGGCAGATAACAAAGCCTTTGCCATTGATATTCTCCGCCAGCCCATATCCCACGGTTTTAGGATCCGCCTTATATTCCGCAGGGAAAGGGAACGGAGCCGAGGATTTCGTCCGCGTAAGTGGCGGATGGAGAATATGGAAGGTTATCCCCTCTTTCTCATATTCCAGGCTCAGACATTTAGCCAGCGCCTCCACTGCGCCTTTGCTGGATGCATAGGGACTGATATTCGCAAAACCCATCACGCCTACGCCGGAGCTTGTAAATACCACCCTTCCGCAATGCTGTGCCCTCATGTGAGGAAGCACCGCCCGGGACAGCCGCAGCGCGCCAAAATAGTTCACGTCAAACACTTCCTGATAAACCTCATCAGCCGTGTCGGCCATGGAATCAAAGGTACACCGGCAGGCATTATGGATCGCAATATCGATGGTCTGAAAGGAAGCTGCGATCCGGTTCACCGTTTCGACAACGCCGCCTGCGTCCCTCATATCACAGATACAGTCAAGCAGCCTGCCGGAATACTCCTTTTTCAATTCCCGCAGATTGTCATTTTCCAGATCCAGCACGGCAACGCAGTCCCCGTTTTGAAGGAATTTCTCCGCCATAAAATACCCAATTCCCTGATTTCCCCCTGTCAAAATTATGTTTGCCATTCAGACGCCTCCCATTTCTTTGAAAAATTCCGTGATATGTTCCTCTGCCTTTTCAAGGAAAAGCTTTTTCTTAGCTTCCGTCAGTTCTCCTCCCAACAGGTATCGCTGGAAAAAAAGATAAATCGGCGCGTAATATTTCAGCGCCAGATATTCACCGTCCGCCGCCGGAATACATTTTTTCTCAATTAATGCATTAAATATCCTTTCCTGAAACCTCAGCGGTTCTTCGAAAATCCATTTATCATATGCCTGCCTCATAGCCTCGCTGCCGCTGCGCTCCATATGCAGGAGCCTGATATAGCGATTGCAGAAATCATCCATCAGATAGTCATGGAAAAAAACTTTCGCTGCCGCGCCGCCGGATATACCGCTCCCGCCCTCTCCCTGCAGCTGCGCAACTGCGTCGTCCAGCCGCTGCATCAGCCCTCCCGCAATCATTTCAAACCGATTTCCCAGCTCCTCCAAAATAGCCCTCTTATTCGTAAAATGATAATAAACAGAGCTTTCCTTAATATGTACCTGCCCGCAGATATCCCTTATGGATACAGCGCTGAAGCCATACTGAGAAAAAAGCTGCAATGAAATATCCAGAATCCGTTCCTTTGTACTGTCTGCCGCCATCCTTCTCCCCTCCTCTAACAACTGTTAGGTGCATTATATCTAACATTCGTTAGGCTGTCAACAAAAAGTATAACTATTCCCCTTTCATTTATGACAAAATTATGATAAACTTAACCAACACCGGCAGCCGGATAATATGTGTAAATCCTATCTGCCCAAATCACCTTTTCTTCCTCTTATCAAATTAATTTATCTGTCCAGTCGGACACCTTTTCATTTTATTCTTTATTTCCACTATAAATTTAAAACAAAAGAAAAAGTAAGAATCGGTTGTCCGGTGTCGGATTTTCAGTTATAATTGAATGGAAGATAGACATTTACACATGGCTTACAGGAAAAGGAGGCCGTGTGCAGCAAGAACAAAAAAAGTCTGAACCACAGACGGAGTCCAGGAATCTTCATCATGAAGATTTGGCCCTGAAGACCGCCGCGCAGTATTTTGGCGAGGAACTGATGCCTCTGCTCGGAATTACCGGCAAAGCCAAATATGTTGCCCCAACCGAACTGATAAAGCTTGAGGCGCGGCAGATGTACCAGGATTTCAACTATGTATCGGCAGATAATACCTGGATCCATCTGGAATTTGAAAGTGATTCCATCACAACAGAGGATCTCAGACGCTTCCGGGAATACGAAGCAACCACCAGCCGTACCTATCATGTCCAGGTCATCACCTATGTTATCTGCTCTTCCCAGGTCAGAAAGCCGATAACAAAGCTGACAGAGGGCATCAGCATCTACCGGATAAAAGCCATCCGTCTGAAGGGCCGGAATTCGGATCGGCTATTCGCTCTTCTGGAGGCAAAAGAAAAGCAGGGAGTTCCTCTTGAAAAAGAGGATTTGGTTCCGCTGCTTTTAAGCCCTCTGATGTCCGGACGTCTGACGATTGGAGAAAGAATCGTAAAAAGCCTGCATTTTCTCCAATCTGCCCCAAATGCCGTAACGAAAACGGAACTGGAAAAAATGCAGGCCGTAATGTATACGTTGGCGCTTAAATTCTTAAGCAAAAAGGATTTAGGCAAAGTAAAGGAGATGATATTTATGACTGAACTGGGACAGATGCTGGTCGATGATGGAATTGAAATAGGGCTGGCCAAAGGCGAGTCAAAAATTGTAGCCATGATACGAAAAAAACTGGCAAAAGGCCTCACCATTTCCGCCATATCCGAAGAATTGGAACTGGACGGCACTTACGTCAAAAAAGTAATATCCCTGATATCCGAAGATGCCTCAAGAAACGATCTGGAAATAGCCGAAATCCTGATCAGCCAGAACTGATGAAACAAGAACGTCAAACGGCGGCTGCCCGCATGGACAGCCGCCGTTTTCCATAATACCAGTCATTCTTTTATGCCCGCCCTATTCTTCTCCGCTCACAGTATCATAAGGCCAGTCCATAATTCCTCCAAAATCATAAATCTGCGTATATCCTGCCTCCACCAGCTTTTTCGCCGCCTGGGCGCTGCGGTTGCCGCTCCTGCAGTATACCAGGATCTCCTTATCTGTATCCGGCAGCTGCTCCGGCTTACCATTTCCGATGGTTTCATTGGGAATCAGGATAGCCCCTGGGATATGGCTTTCATCGTATTCTGCCTGTGTCCTCACATCCAAGATGATAATCTCATCTCCCGAATCCATCCTCTTCTTTGCATCCTCTGCTGATATTTTATGATATTCCGCCCGCATTGTATCCTCCTGTTCTGTCTGCCCACTCTCACCCGGCAGCGCGCCCTGTCCTGCTTCCATGCCCTGTTCCGCTTCCATACCCTGTTCTGCCTGCACGCCCTCCGCCAATTGCTGCGTTTCCACCGTTCCGCTCTGCTTCCCGGCAGCTGCGCATGCAGTAAGCGTCCCCGCAATCACACCTGCTGTTATGATACCCGCCAGCCTTTTTTTCATTCTTTTCTTCATGCATTTCCTCCGTTTGCTGTACCGGTTAACCTGTTATACTGTAATTATATTAATTACAGTTATATTTGTCAACCCTTTCTTTTTCCAGGCAAAACTATAAGTAACAATTCAGCCTTCGGCTGAACTGTTACTGCATCCGCCCATTATAAGTCGCCTTCGGCGAGGGGCGGATACTGCTGCCACCACGTTTTCGCATGGTTTGCGCAGTAAATGCGCAAATCTGCCTGAACTGTTACAACTATAACCATATTTCCGTAACTTTTCCATTCCTTCACAGTTACTGCCAAAAATGATATACTTCAGACAGAAACTGCTGCTGCAAAATATTTTTAACCGGCCCTTTTTAATATTACTTTCATTATTCCCATGCAAAATTAAAAATAAGCATATACATCTGACACCATTAATAAAAAAAGGAGGCTCCCATGCGTTTACTGGTTGCAGAAGACGAAAAGGATCTGAACGATGTCATCACAAAAACTCTGATTAAAAACCACTACTCTGTGGATTCCTGCCAAAACGGCCAGGAAGCCCTTGACTGCCTGGCCATGGCTGAATACGACGCCATAATTCTGGATATCATGATGCCCGGGATAAACGGGCTGGAAGTGCTGAAGAAGCTGCGAAGCGCAGGAAATAAAACACCCGTGCTCCTGCTGACCGCGCTGGACAGCGTGCCCGACCGTGTAGCCGGACTGGATGGCGGCGCGGATGATTACCTGGTAAAGCCCTTTGCCTTCGAAGAGCTGCTGGCGCGCATCCGTGCCATGCTGCGCCGTGAAGGCGGCCGACCGGACAACTGCTACCGGATTGCCGACCTTGTTGTGGACTGTGATGCCAGGACCGCAGCCCGCGGCAACGTGCAGATCACCCTATCCTCCAAGGAATTCTCCATCCTTGAATATCTGATCTGCAATCAGGGCATTGTCCTGACCCGTGAAAAAATAGAACAGCATATATGGAATTACGATTACGAAGGCGGTTCCAACGTAGTGGATGTCTACATCCGCTATCTGCGCAAAAAAATAGACGACGGCTTCTCCCCCAAGCTCATCCATACGGTCCGGGGCGTGGGCTACGTACTGAAGGAAGCTTAAAACGAAGCCGCCAGCGAAAGGGATACGATGAAAAATTTATCCATAAAGCTTAAAATCACACTCTGGTATACCGTCTTCATGACCATCCTCATAATCGTCATACTCTGGCTTCTTTTTTCCATCAGCAGCAGCCAGGTGCTTTCCAATGCCCAGCTGCGGCTGAAGGATACGGTAACCAGAAGCTTTCATGAAATAGAATATGAGGACGGCGTCCTGGAATTTGACAAGGATATCAATTTCCTGGGAGAAGGCATCTATATTTCCGTTTACAGCGCGCAGGGCGCTCTGCTGTATGGCCGGACGCCTTCTTTATTCCACGGCGCCCCCATGCTTATCATGGATGAAATCCAGCAGGTGACCTCCGGCCAGAATCTCTGGTATGTCTACGATTACTGCCAGAAAATTGACGGCTACGGCAATCTGTGGGTACGCGGCATCGCCTCCCAGACACAGACGGATGCCGCCCTCCATATCCTGGTGCGGCTGGCGCTTATTTTCCTGCCGTTTTTCGTTCTCTGCATCGCGGCGGGCGGCTACCTGATCATCCGCAAAACCCTTGCCCCCCTGGCCGACATGACTGAGACTGCCCGGCAGATCAGCGAAGGGAACGACCTCTCCCGAAGGATAAGGGTAGGGGAAGGAAAGGATGAAGTCCACAAAATGGCCCATACCTTCGACCGTATGATGGATAAGCTCCAGGCCTCCTTTGAAAATGAAAAACAGTTTACCTCGGATGTCTCCCACGAGCTCCGCACCCCCGTAGCCGTCATCCTCTCCCAATGCGAATATGCTTCCCGGGAAGATACCACCCCTGAGGAAACCAGAGGCTGCATCCGGGCCATAACGAACCAGGCCCGCAAAATGTCCAACCTGATTTCCCAGCTCCTCACCCTGGCCCGCGCAGACAGCGGAAAGCAGCAGCTCCATCCCGAAATCCTGAACCTGAGCGAGCTGGCCGAAATCATAACGGAAGAACAGCGCAGCCTTGCTGCTGCAAGAAACATCACACTGGAAACCGATATCCAGCCCGATATCCTGTTTTGCGGAGATGAAACCATGATGATGCGCCTTTTCATCAACCTGATTTCCAACAGCATCACCTATGGACGGCAGAACGGCCATACGCTCATTACCCTTTCCTCCGGCAGCGGATACATTACCGGCTCTGTTGCCGATGACGGAATCGGCATTGAAAAGGATAAGCTGGATAAAATATGGAACCGTTTTTATCAGGTGGATTCCGCCAGAAGCTCCGGGGAACGGCAGGGTTCCGGCCTGGGGCTTCCCATGGTCAAATGGATCACGCAGGCTCACAAGGGCACAATTTCCGTGGAAAGCAGTCCCGGAGAAGGCACCCGATTCACGTTTACATTTCCCGCGCAGCCAAGAAATGCGGAAAAGTAACGTCTCCCCATAGCCGAACAGACAGGGGGCGGCACGAAGATATGCCGCCCCCTGCCCAGCACCTGTCTGCCCACATGTTTTTCACCCGGTGCCTTTACATCTGGTGTATTCCCCTCTGCCGCTTTATCCCATAATCAGGGAAATGAGCTTCGGTATCACCCCCACCAGCAACGGCACAATCACCGGAAGCAGCCATGTAAGGTTCCTCACCAGCCAGTTTCCTTCGCCCCGTTTCAGATAGCCTGCCTCTTTTTTATAATATTCCCCCTTCTTTTCATCATCAAAATACATATCATAGGCAGGGAACTGAAACAGCGCTACCACAAGCAGGCCGCTTAAGGTCGCCAGAAAAATCAAAGCGCCGTTCTCCCATCCGCCCATCAGGGCGATCGCATAAAAGCATGGCCAGAACATATACCACAGCGACTGAAACCATATCCTGCGCAAAATCCTTTTATTCGCCTTTACCTCCTCCGGCTTTGCCACCTCCACCGTTTTCCTGTAATCCTCATAGAGCCGCCTGCATTCATTACAGGTTTCCAGATGCTCCTCTATCACCGCCGACGTTTCCGGCGAAGTCAGTTCCTCCGAATAGTTAGGCAGCAAATCCTGTACAATATTACAAATAACCTCTTTCATACTTCAGCACTCCTTTCCCGGCCGGCCGTTTTCCGCTTCCTCAAGATAACGGATCAGCCTGCATTTGTCCCGCATAAAGGTCACACGCGCCCAGTTTTCTGTTCTTTGCAGCACGGTACCGATTTCCCGAAAGGAAAGCTCATTGACCAGCCGAAGCGCCATCAGCGAACGATGCGGCTCCTCCAGGGCATTTATATACGAAAAAACCCTGGCCGCCTGTTCCCTCTTCTCATACTGCTCCGCCACATCCGCGCCGCCGTGCGCCATTTCCTTCCAGTCCTCCCGCAGTTCCTCTGTTGCCGGATTTGCCCGCAGCCAGTGAAAATACTCGTGCCTGGCAATGGTAAAAATCCAGGTTTTTACCGGGCAGCTTCCCCGAAACCCCCGAATCCCTGAAATCACCTTCAGAAAAGTACTCTGACAGAGATCCTCTGCAACATGCGGATTGCGGCACATATACAGCAGGTACCTGTAAACATCACCGGAATACTCCCGGTACAGACTTTCTACTTCGTTTTGCCCCTTCATGTTCCGCAGCCCCCCTTTCACTTAATTAGAGTCTCCGGAATAATTTTTGTTACATCGGCACGCAAAATTTTTTCCTCTCATGCAGGTAAAAATATTCTCCGGCGAACTGTATCCGCGTGGGGGCAAAATCCGGCTCCTTCGAATAAATATAATAGCAGCAGTCCCTGTCTGACAGCACAATGCAGGCTCCCCGCCCTCTGTAATTATATTCTGTCTGCACGGACTCCCTGGAAACATGGTCGAAC
The DNA here is from genome assembly GCF_000466465.2 of Clostridium sp. KLE 1755. Taxonomy (NCBI): domain Bacteria; kingdom Bacillati; phylum Bacillota; class Clostridia; order Eubacteriales; family Clostridiaceae; genus Clostridium; species Clostridium sp. KLE 1755. The sequence continues at coordinate 79,293 of NZ_KE992683.1, read as the reverse complement.
ACAAGCGTCTTACCCTGCACCGAAAGCGTAAACCCTTTTTCCTCCTGAGTCAGCCTCCCCTCTCCCATGGGGATAAAACCGAAAGCATTGGGAAGCGCTTCCACACGGACAGACAGGTCACAGCGGTACTCTCCCCGAAAAATTTCCTCCTCCACGTTCCTGCGCTGCCACTCATACCAGTCGGGAATCCTCTGTGTTTCCCCTCCCCGCTGCAGCTGCCCGTACTCGTCCATTTCCCACTCCGCCCCGCAGGCGGAACAGCGCAGCACACAGCCGCAGCTCTCCATGCGAAAAGACGTTTTGCAGGCCCGGCACTGATAAAGCGCCATATGAAGCCCTTCCGCCCGGTTTTTATAACGGATGGCAATCCCCTTTTCCTTCTGCCAGCGGTATTCGTCATACTGTAATTTTTCCTCTATTTTCTGCTGAACCTCCTCATCCCCGGCCCTCTCCAGCTCCTGTGCCGTGTAAATACAGGTAAGCCTGGCCTCCATGGGCACCGTCCTTATGTGCTCTTCGTCCCAGAAGGGGCCTGCAAGATAGCTTCCGTGAACAGACAGCGTCACCACCGGCACCTTCATCAGTTTGGCCAGCTTTCCCATATTTCCCGGAATCCTGGAGGTGGTTCCCACATTGGAATGCCTGGATTCCGGAAAAACAGCAACAATCTGCTTTTTGTTATGTAAAGTGTAATAGATGTTTTTTACTACCGCCACATCGGAAACATATCTTCTCTTTCCAATACAGCCGATGCCCCGGTACAGCCATTCGCCAAAGGCAGCGAAGCCCTCCATATCCGATACATAATTCGCACGGTGAGGGAACAGTGCCAGCGGCGCAATATAATAATCGGAAAAACCCTGATGCGTGGAAAGCACAAGATAGGGCGGCCGGATATGCTCCATATTTTCTTTCTCGATTTTCAGCCTGAACCTCCTGGTCATCAGCCAGGAGGCGCCCCAAATGAGCGGCACCAGAAACGGATACTGCTTTACGGGCTTCTTATTCATGTCAAACGGTTTCCAGTTTTTCTTTTTATTATGAAGCATGATTACTCCTTTGTTATGTCCTTGCCATGCGTCCCCGGTACCAGCTACGGCATACGGGGCCAAGGCTCTGCGCCGTCGATTTTTCCATTCCAATACATCTGAAAAATGTAACAGGTCATTGTTCTATTTTAACATACGCCTGTAAATAAATATACTATCTCAAAAAACAGCCGATTTAAAACAAAGTAATTCTATATCCCTCTGCCTTCACATACAAATTACTAAATAATATCGATACTTTTTCCCAGGAGAACATCTCATGAACAACATCAAATACAGCATCTGCAGCAACCCTGACTGCATTCCGGTAATACACTCCAACTGGTATCCTCCCATCGCCGTTCAGGAAAAAAATCCACAGTACGCCCAGTTACTCATGCCTGACCTCGCATCTGCCGCCAGTGAAATGACCACCGTGCACACCTATCTGTACCAGTCCTGGACTATCGGAAATGATTATGAAACCATTCGCTGCGTCATAAAACGCCTGGCCGCGGTGGAACAGCACCACTATGCCATCATCGGCCAGCTGATTGCGCTTCTTGGCGGCGAACCGGAATGCCGTTCCACAATGAACAACTCCTACTGGTGCGGAAATATGATAAACTACAGCTGCGACCTTCGCACCCTTCTTTCCAATAACGCCAAATCAGAGTGTTTTGCCGCTCAGGCATATGCAGAACAGTCGCAGGAAATCAAGGATCCCTGCGTTTCAAAAATGCTCGCGCGCCTGTCGCTTGATGAAGAGCTTCACGTTCAAATATTCAATGATTTTTTACAGCAGATTTAATTGCCCATCCCCTTTCTGCAGGCTGCGGTTAAACAATAAATTTTTCTCCTTTTTAATTTTCCTTTAATCTTGACATTATAAGATTAGTTTAACAAAAGGGAAAATAAGAAAGGAGTTCATTATGAAAAAACATTTATTTCTACTGCCTTGTATGTTTGGAATATCAGCAGTCCTGCTCACAGCCTGCACAGGCCGGGACAACGAAAATACAGTAACCCAGGAAATCACCACCACCCAGGAAACATTGGCGGCAGGCGCTTCCGGCTCCACCGTTTCAGTCACGGAAAAACAAAACAGCGATACGCCGCTTCCCGCTGCAGGAGACAGTGTTCCCATAGCTGACAGCGGAATAAAGGCCGCAGCAGCCGCAGACGGAGGTACCGAAGGCCAGTCTGCTTATATCAGTGAAGAGGATGCCAAAAAAATTGCCCTGGAGCATGCCGGCCTTAAGGAAGAGGATATTTCCTATTTCAAAATGAAGCTGGATACCGATCACGGCGTTACAGAGTATGAGGTTGAATTTGTTTCAGGGAATACGGAGTACGATTACGACATTGACGCTGTTACCGGCGCAATCCGCAGCTTTGATTTTGAAACCCATAATGGGCATTCCGCCAGTTCTTCCGCATCTGGCGAAAACTCCGCCCTCCCGGCCGGCTCCATAAGCGAAGCCGACGCCAAGAAAATTGCACTGGAAAAGGTGCCTGGCGCCACGGACAGCAACCTGCGCATCAAGACGGATTATGATGACGGGATAATGAAATATGAAGTGAAAATCGTCTACAATGAAATGAAATATGAATTTGATATTGATGCGGCAACCGGAACCATCCTGGAATGGGAATCCGAATCAGTGTACGACTGATAAGGCTTTGCAGAGGGTAACCGGCATCACAATCACTGACTCCAACGGAGCCGGCCCCTGCAAGGGCCCGGCTCCACATTTTTTTCTGCTAAACCAGTTTTATTTTTCCGGAGAAATAATGTATTTCCCCTTAGCACGAATTTCAGGCCTGCTCAGAATATCCGCCAGACACTCCAGCCCACACACCTCAGAAACCATGCTGCTCACATCAAGACGTCCGGAATCAATAAGTTCCAGCGCCCGCTTCTGGGTATAAGGATTGATATAGGATGCTTTCAGCACCAGCTCTTTCTGAAAAATCTGAAACGGTTTAATCGCTATCGTGTCTTCCGGCTTTGTCAACCCAAACATCATTACCACCGCTTTATTCCCGGCAATTTCAATTGCCTGTTCCATGGTGGAGGGCCTTCCCACACATTCAATCACCGTATTTATCCAGTTCATTCCCGCAGCCGCCAGCGCGTCCTTTACATTCTCATGCAGCGGATCGATGCACAGATCCGCGCCCAGCCTTCCTGCCACCTCACGCTTTCCTTCCACAGGCTCCAGCAGCGCTACTCTGGCTACCCCGGCCAGCTTTGCCAGCTGCACCATAAGAAGCCCTATCATGCCGCCTCCGATAACCACCACCTGGTGCCCCGGCCTGATTTCACACATATCCAGACCATGCAGGCAGCATGCCGCCGGCTCCGCCATGGCGCCCTGCTCAAAAGAGGTATTCTCCCCCAGCCGGTAGACCTGACGGCAATTCACCGCACAGTACTCCGCAAAGCCGCCATTTACGGTCGTTCCATAGCCAATCATATGCTCACAGAAATGGGCAGCCCCGTTTCTGCAGGCTTCACAGGCTCCGCAGTAGCAGTTGGGATCAATACAGACCCTGTCTCCCTCCCTGCAGTTACTGACGGCTTTCCCCGTCCGGACTACCACACCTGAAAATTCATGCCCCAGAATCGTAGGCGGCGTTACTTCCGCAGCCCCCTTGTCCCCTTCATAAATATGTACATCCGTCCCGCACACACCGCAGGCCTTTACCTGAATCAGCACATCCTCCGGTCCCACCACAGGCATTTCATACTCTTCAAGCCTCAAATCATGTTTTCCATAAAAAACCGCACTTTTCATTCCCGCTCCCCTCTGCGCCCCCGGCGCGCTATCCTTTTCTCCACCGGCCTTTCAAAGACCTCCAGTCTCCAAAACCTTTGCCAGCTGTCGTTTGCTTTTAACTCTCACCAGCTTATTCTCATAAACTTTCAGAATCTCCTCATAATATCCCCGTTCTTCTTCAAATTCCCGGGTCCATTGGTACATGCATCTCAGCATTTTCCGATCCGGCTTATAATGGCAGGCCTCCAATCCCAGCTTCTGCTTCACGTACCTTGTAAAAATCCGCCGCTTCCTCACATGCAGCGGCGGATCCAGGAAAATCACCCGGTCCGCCAAATCAAACAGAATCTTCTGGCTCTCCCGGTAACACCCCTCCACAATCCAGTCTCCCTCTGCGTCCAGCCGGCGTATGACCTCCTGCTGTTCCTGCGGCGTTCTCTTATAACGCGTTTTTTTATCCTGTACCCATGCAATGCAGTCCCCTTCATACCAGGGGATCCCCAGCCTGCAGGAAAGCGCCTTTGCCAGCGTGGTTTTACCGCTTGCCACGATACCGAATATCAAAAGCTTCATACATCCCCCTCCGAGTTGCTCCCTTTCCTTTTTAATTCTCCCATCTTACCAGCGTGCCGTCCTCATCCAGCACCACCGTCATTCCTTCCGCCAGTCCTCGTTCCTCCAGGAGCTTTTCCTCCATCAGCATGGCAAAAACTTTGTCTTTGCACCGGCTGCCATCTCCATTTTCCGGCAGCTCCTTCAGGAATACCCGGCAGGCCGCCGGCCTGCCCTCCGGCCGTTCCTCACAGCCAAAATCCGGATCTTCAATCCGGCAGATCACGGCCCGGTTATGCTTCATGAAAATCTGATCTTTCAGAAAATTGACCAGCTTTTCATTGACGGAGTCGTTCACCCGAACCGCTTCCAGACCTTCTCCCAGAAGTTCAGGACATTCCCCGCAAATATCAATCCCAAGGATCCTGTGCCTGCGAATCAAGATTTGGAGAATTCCCTCCAGCATGGCCAGACTCATATTTCCCTGATCCCAGTCCGTAATCTCCTCCTTTGGTGAAAGCACATCCTTATCAATGGATATAAAAACAGGGAGCCGCACATGCGCCTGGGCAAATGCCCGCCAGTTTTTCTCCATACCAAGCGAATCCGTAGTAAAACAAACCAGCCTGTCGCGGTATGCTTCATCAATATGGTCCAGATAATGCTTATCCGCGCCGATTATGACCGCTTTCCGGACAAAAGGATTTTCATCCAGCACATCCTTCACCCAGGAACCGCAGCTGAGCAGCTCCCCAAACCGGGAAGGCTGCATATCCGTATGATGATCAAACAGGACCAGCACGAAATCCTCCCGTATCCTGTCCGTCCAGAACTTGCTCACATAATGATAATTTCCGGAATCAATAAAATGCAGCCCATAAGGAGACAGCCTGGCAATCCGCTCCCGGATGGCCTTTCCCGCATTTTCATCGCAGTACCCGTTCACACCCTCCAGATCCGTCAGATCAATCCAACAATGCGGCTCCTTTTTATAGAAGCTTTCCTGCTCATACACATGGGTAAAATTCATCAATACAACCGGCGTTGTGTCCGGCGCTTTTTTCTCCATACTTTTCCCTCCCCGGATGGCGCAGCCAGGCTGAATGGGTGAATTTGGCACTAAACCATTTTGTTGAAAATCTCCACATCCACTGCATTATCCTGCCTGGCCACAATGGTGGTGCAGACCGCATCCCCTGTAATGTTGACCGCCGTCCTGGTCATATCCAGAATCCTGTCAATCCCCATAATCAGGCCGATTGCCTCCACCGGCAGACCTACGGAATTAAAAACCATGGACAGTGTAATCAGCCCCACGCTTGGCACGCCCGCCGTACCGATGGACGCCAGCGTGGCCGTAGCGATTACCGTCAGGAAATCTGCTGCGCTCAGCTGGATATGGAAGGCCTGCGCGGCAAACACCACCGCCACTCCCTGCATGATAGCCGTGCCGTCCATATTGATGGTGGCCCCAAGCGGAATCGTGAAGGAAGAAATCTTTTTGCTCACGCCCATCTTACGGTGAAGCGTATCGATGGAAAGCGGGATGGTGGCATTGGAGGTCGCCGTGGAAAAGGCAAACGCCATAACCGGAGCGAATTTTTTCAAAAAACGCACCGGGCTGAGGCCGGTAAACAGCTTCAGCAGCACCTGGTAAACCACAAGTCCCTGCAGCGCCAGGGCAAGAAACACAGCCAGCATATATTTCAGCAGCGGGAGGAAGGCATCCAGCCCCAGCCCGGCAAAGGTTCTGGCAATCAGGCAGAATACTCCCACCGGAGCCAGCTTCATCACCCCCATGGTCATATCCATCATTATATCATTAAACTGGCTGAAAAAGGAAGAAACCGTATCCGCTTTTTCTCCCCTGTGCGCGAGAATCACGCCGATTATCAGCGCAAACAGAATGATAGGCAGCATCTCCCCGCTTGCCAGCGCCCCCAGCGGATTGGTTGGGATAATTTGAAGCAGGGTATCCGCCATGCTCAGCTTTTCCCCCACAGCAGTTTCTGTTGTCTCTATCCTCCCCATATCCAGCCCTGTCCCCGGATTGATCAGACTTGCCAGCAATATGGCTACCGTAATGGCGATAGCCGTGGTCAACAGATAAAAAGCAATGGTCTTCATACCGACCTTTCCCAGCCGCCTGGTATCTCCAATTGCCATGCTGCCGCAGACAAGGGAGCAAAAAACCAGCGGAACCACCAGCATCTGCATCAGCCGGATAAACCCCTGCCCTATCACATAAAAAATACCGTTGACAATCACCTCATCCCTCACATACCCCTGAGGCGCCCAAAGATTCAGCGCCAGCCCCGCAGCAGCCCCCAAAATCAACGCTATAAATATAATGGTTGTCAGATTCCGTTTCTTTTTCTTCATCGATCCTCTTCCTTTTGCAACCGTCCCGATTACGGAACGGTTACTTCTGTTTACAGTGTTGTCACAGCCGCCCGGCATCCTCACCGCCGCATTTTGTTCATATAGGCACGAAGCGCCTCTTCCCAGGATACCGGAAGCTCAATGTCATCCAGGCGCAGCATCAGATTATCCAGCACCGCATATGACGGATGACCGTTTTCCCCGGCGCTGTCCGCCTTCAGGATTTCCGTATTTTTTCCTGCAAGCGTAAGGATGCGCCTGGCAAATTCATACCGGCTGCACATACCGCCGCACACCGCATGGTACAGACCATAGGCATCCTTTTCCAGCAGCCGGTAAATCACCTTTGCCACCTCATCCGCGCTTGTAGGTGCTCCCAGTTGATCCCCGGGCACCCTTATGCAGCTTTCCGTTTCCGCTCTCCGCAACAGCTGCGTCACAAAATTTTCCCCGTCTCCGTAAACCCAGGAACTGCGGATAATCAGGAATTTGGGCACAATGGTTTTTACAAACTCCTCTCCGGCCAGCTTTGATTTCCCATATACCGTTACCGGCATGGGCGTTGAAAACTCGTTATAAGGCTCCGAAGCCCTCCCGTCAAAAATATCATCTGTGGATATCTGCACCAGCTCCGCGTGCACGCTTCTGGCGGCAACACTCAAATTCCGCGCGCCGACAGCATTTACCTTATAGGCCAGATCGCTGTTCTCCTCACAGAACGCCGGACCGCAGATTCCGGCACAGTTAATGACACAATCCGGCCTGTACATTTCGGCATAGTTCCTCACAGCGTCCATATCCGTGATATCCACCTCGTCAATATCCGTAAGAAGCACATCCAGCTCTGTTGTATCAAGCATCCTGGCAAAAGCGCTTCCCACCTGCCCCTGTGCCCCCGTTATCCATATTCTCTCATGTTGCAGCAGCATATCAAATCCTCCTAGTTTTGCGGAGCAAAATGCGAGCCCTCTGGCGAGCAGAGGATTTTCCTTTTTGCTTTGCTCCGGCATGAAAAGACTCAGGCGTATTTTATCGTCTGAGTCCGTATCTTCCTGAAACCCTTTTATCGTGAGCACAGATTTGATGGCCTTCCTGACAGGGCGGCCTTGCTTTTCGGATTCCCATAACAGGATACTTCTTCCAGTCTTTCCCGCAAAGCACTATTTAACTGACCGCTTTATCACGGCATAAACGCTCACTATAAAAGTTTTTTTGAAAGTTTATTATAAAAACCGGAAGCCAAACCGTCAACAGAAATCCAAAAAATTTTCCTGATAAAAATTTATTTACATCTGTTTCTAGTATTCTGCCGTTTTACATAAATTATCCCGTATCCCGGCATCTCAGGCCACTTCTGGCTTTATTCACCGAAAAACTAATCCCAATTATTCCATTTTTCTAATTTCATATCGTAATATCCAGAGCTTTTATTTTCGTGTTACTGTTTCTGCTCTCATGTTGCCATTTGCAGAACTACCCTGTATACTGACATTACATTTACAAAAAAGCTGCGTGTATTGTTCCGCCTGCTACCTCTACTACAAAAAAGGCCGTTGTATAAGGTGGAACAAATTTCCATCAATTATGTACCAGCAAGGGAGGAATTTCTATGATTTATTTGAATGAAAATGACATTCTTATCCGGGAAATGCGGGAACCGGATCCTCAAATCTTCAGTGATGAAGAAATCAAACAGGGCTGGCATGCCTCCCCGGATAAATACAAAATGCGTATTGCCGATCAGGAAAAAGGGGACTGCCTCGCTCTGACAGCCGAATATAAGGGCGCTCCCGCAGGCTATATCAATGTCTACTGGAATCCGCCTGCCGGCGCTTTTGCAAACAGGAACATACCGGAAATTGTTGACTTCGGCGTCCTGAAAAAATACCGCTGCCGCGGGATCGGCCGCCGCCTAATGGACATTGCGGAAAAGCTCGCCAAAACCCGTTCGGATACCGTATGTCTGGGTGTGGGCCTCCATTCCGGCTATGGCAGCGCACAGCGCATGTATGTAAAAAGAGGTTATGTTCCTGACGGCACCGGCGTGTGGTATCAGAATCAAATCTGTGTGCCTTACGGTAATTGCTGCAATAATGATGATTTGGTTCTTTATCTTTCTAAAACATTAGAATAGCTGCCAAAAAACGTTACATAAATCCTTATGTCCGTTCCCTCGGACGCGCCGATACCCTGTCAGAATCCCTGAAACAGGAAATACAAAGCTATCTGGATATCGATTTGAATGATTGGATTACCGCCCAAGGAGAAACAACATGATAGAAGAAAACATAAACAGCACTAAAATACTGGAACAAAATAAAAACAGCTGGGATGCTATGGCTGACTCCTGGTTTGGAAGCACAGCCCTTCCCAGCTACGGCTGCCTTGTCCCTTCAGAGGAAGAGCTGCAGTTATTTCCTGCCCTTACCGGAAAAAAAGTTCTTGATATCGGCTGCGGAAGCGGCCATTCCCTGAAATGGTGCAAAGAACATGGAGCCGAAGAAATATGGGGCCTTGACATGTCCACCAGACAGCTTGAAAATGCCCGTACCTATCTGACACAGTCAGGATATGAGCCTCACCTTATCAACGCGCCCATGGAATCTGACTGCGGTCTTCCCACAGACTATTTTGACGTGGTCTATTCTATTTATGCCCTGGGATGGACTGTGGATTTGAATACAACCATAGATAGGATTTCCTGTTATTTGAAGAGGGGCGGCATTCTCATTTTTTCATGGGATCATCCGCTTATGCACTGCATCGATGCGGAGGGGGAAAAGCTGGTACTAAATGGCTCATATCTTGATGAAAATCCTTTTTCCTATATCCAGCGCGGAAATCCTGTCACCATTCATAACCATAAGATGTCCGGCTGGATCAATGCCCTGGCTGGTGCCGGCTTTAAGGTGGAAAAACTTGTTGAGGAAACGGACGCCGAAACCCTTTCCCAGGAATATGAATTTTCGGATTCCTACTATTCGTCTTTCAGGGCAAAGAAAATGCCGCTCTCTTTTATTATAAAAGCGGTGAAACTGTAACCCCGCTTCATCCCTCACTGCAACCGCCAAACGGACAGCCTGGAACGCATATTCCTCTTTCCAAAAGCAAATCAAAAAAATGGCCGGGAGCCTTCCTTTCTCCGGCCATTTCTCTCTATTCCATTATGCAGGCATCCCCCATTTGAAAAGCACCTACAGGATTATACGACAAGATTACACATATCCCAGCCTGGACAGAATATTCTTCGGCTGATCAATAAAAACCATATCCGCATTGTCATCCAGATAATGACTCCGCTGATGTATAATCACAAGATATTTTCCTTGAAAATATTTGATATAGTGGGAAAATACCTCCGAATTCAGATTGGTTCCCAGTAACAGCAGAACCTCCGCCCGGTTAATCTCCTCCACCGCCTGCGTTACCAGCTGACTGTCCGCCATTTCCCGGAAGAAAAACAAACCGGGGCGAATGGGAATCTGGCAGTCCTCGCATACAGGAATCCCATGCGCCTGTTTGATATACTCCACAGGATACTCCCTGCCGCACCGTTGGCAGATATTATGGTAAATACTTCCGTGCAGCTCTATTACATTTTTACAACCGGACCTCTGGCACAACTCATAAATATTGCTTGTAATAATACACTGAAGCTTCCCATCCTGCTCCATCTTTTCAAGCACAGTCTCTGATTCCGTAGGCTCCGGGCCGCCGTTCAGCATCTCCTGCTTATAGAAATCGAAAAACAGCTTCGGCCGCGTATTATAAAACGCACTGGTAAAAATCTCTTCCGGCGAATATCCGTATTTCTTTTCAATATCATATGCTTTGTCCGGATTTTTTACTCCGATATATCCCCCTTCTTCCATCATTCCCGATCCGCACAGGGCTACCGTACAACTGCTTTCATCCAGGATTCTGCGCAAAGTGGCTATTCTTTCCTCCATCTATTACCTCCTCCTCTGGCTTCTCCGCCAGTTTTTCTCAGCATAATCTGTTTGCAGCAGTTCAGCTCTCCATTCTGCTGCGACTGTTTCTATTATACTATTATTTCCCGTATTTTTCTATGGATTACACAGTAAAAGAAAAAACTGCCAGCCCCGGAAAAAACTCCCGGAAATGACAGCTTCTCTATTATAGTTCAAACAGGTTGCATACCGTCCGGAACATTTCATCAATTCCAACGCTTCCGTCCGTTACCAGGCAGGCATACCCTCTCTGCTTTGCATCCGCATGCACCGCTTCCGCAAAAAGCACGTCTCTCTCCATCCAGTTTTCAAAAGCCTTTTTCTTATCTGTACAGCCCTCTAAAATATAGGGAACCCAGGGTCTCTGGCTGTAAAAATGGTACTGGAAATCCTTCACCGGGACAATATTGATATAATGCTTTTTGTCCACTCCCACAGCAGAAACGAGCTCCGGCAAAAATGCCGCTCCTTCCGTTATGATTTTCTTTTTCTCCGGAAAAGTATTCAAAGCTTCCCATATATATGTAAAAATCTCTCTGTAGATTTCCAGCTCCTCCTCCGTCTGTAACCGGGGGCTGCGCATCCAGGTTTCCTCCGGGGACATCTGCATGGCCCTTGCAGAAAGCGGCTTCCCATCCTCCTGCGCCTTTTTCATATACTGTTCCAGATAATCGTCCACCTTAAAGTAGTTAAAATCATACTTTTCGGCAATCATTTCCGCTATGGTGCTCTTGCCGCTGCAAGGAGAGCCTCCGATAATATATAATCCTTCCATATACCTCTTTTCCTTCCGGATAATCAGGCCACCGCCGTTTCCGTTTAAATCAGACGATTTTTATCTCCGCCTTTTTCCTGGCAGGCAGGTAACGGTAATTCTGACGGTCGGGATAGCCTGCCAGCAGCGTCCCGTATACTTCATAGCCCTCCGGAATTTCCAGGACCATGCGGCATTCCGGAATGAGATTCAGGAAACGGGTAAGATAGCCGCCCCAGCAGGTGCCGATTCCCTCAGCCTGGAGCAGCAGCTCTGCTGTAGTCAGGGCTATTGCCGTATCCTGAGCGGGATTTATGGAATTTCTCCGGCATATTCCGATGATAATAACCGCATTTTCTCCCATTACCGAATTATTCCCATTGGCATATTCCGAAATCAGCTCCATGGAAACCTGATTTTCCTTACAATATTCCAGAATCCAGTCCATGATGCACTTCCTGATTTCTTCACTTTCCAGAATTATCCACTGAACCGGATGCTCATTCTTGGCGCTGGGCGCATTCTCCGCCGCATCCAGCGCAGTCCGCAGGATATCCCCGGGAACTTTTTTCTTTAAAAACCTGCGGTAGGAACGGCGCTGATATATCAGCTGTTTTACCGTTGTACTGCAGTCCTCCGGCAGAGGCTGGGTCTTTTCCGCCACAGCGGGCCGGGAATCATAAGTTATTGCATCCGCCGGGCAAATCGCCGCGCAATGCATACAGGCAATACACTTTTTCCCGGTATTTTCCGCCTTTCCCTCCTGGTTCAGCCGCAGTACCGTAAATGGGCATACCCGCGTACACTGCCCGCAGCCCGTACATTTTGACGAGTCTATAAAAATCATGCTTCTTCCCCATCTTTCTGCTTGGTCCCGGCATCATAATCCCACTGTCCGGGCAGCCTCAGCTTTTCCATGTAAGGAAAACCTTTATCAAACGCTTCCGTTTCCTCTTCGGTCAGGCTCTCAAATACCTCCGCTTCAAAAAACCTTCCCGGCATGCTGCGCAGGCCTCCGGGCACCAGCTCAATTCCCATAAATGCATCAAAATTTTTACCTTCCGCGGTGGTAATCCCATAATGATCACAAGTTTGAAAACCAAATTTAGGATAATAGCCCGGTTCCCCAAAAATCACAATTCCCGGATATCCTTCCTCCCTGGCAAGCTGCATTGTCGTATTCAAAAGCAGGCCGCCAATCCCCATATTCTGCATTACCGGATCAACGCAAAGCGGCCCGAAGCAAAGCACCTCATTACTGCTCCCCTCCGCGCCCTCGATCCTGGCTGCGGAATACATGATGGTTCCCACAATTTTGCCGTCTGCCACGGCAACCCTGCTCAGTTCCGGGATATACGCCTTGTCAGAACGCAGCCGGTGGACAAGATAATGCTCATTGCAGCCCGGAAAATGCAGATTCCAAAATGCTTTTTTAGTCATATATTCCGTCTCCCAGTACTCTTCCGGGAGCTCCTGTCTGATAATAATTTCCATACACTTTCTCTTTTCTTTTTTATTTCCGCGATCAACGAGCCAACGTGATGCACTCGTACATCCCTTTGACGGCTGCCGCGAGAGTCAAATACCGCCGTTCACGGCGTTTCAAATTTGATGCCCCATTGCTTGGAAGAATTTGACTTATGAGGAGGAATTGGAAGCGGCGGCTGCCGTGGAGGCCGCGACGGCTGCGCACATGGCGGCCTGCTGTGCCACAATCATGGAAATCGTCCCGTTGATCGCAGCGGTTTCCAGGCTGCCTGTCTTTACATACTCTCCCTGTACCAGCATTCCCGTATACATCAGCCGCTGTTTTCTCCCGATGCTCCAGTTGCCCAGTCCCTTCTGCTTTGCCAGAAAATCATCCGTATCCGTCATTTCCGTCACGATTTCCATCAAATCGCTTTCCGACAGTGCCAGCACACCAAGCGTCGGCAGCTCATAATCCGTTCCGTATTTATATCCCCGTTCCTTCAGCCGGTCATAGAGCAGCAGCGTCCGGCTGCATTTTTCTTCCGCCCTTCCGTCTCCCAGCGCAAGAACATGACTCAACGACTGAACCGCATTTCCTGAAAAAAACTGCGGCTTCAAAAGCTCATAGCACCTCTGCGCTTCCGATAGCAATGTACTGTCATCCCTCTCCGACAGTGAAAGCAGCGCGGCAAAGGAGCTGTCCTCCGAGGAGGTAAGCAGCGGATGCTCTGATTTCATTTCCTTATATAACGCGCGAGTTCGTTTTACAATACGTTCATAGTCAAAAGGCTCGGCCATCTGCGCAATTACCATCGCCGTCAGAGGCAGATAAGCAGAACCGAAAAACTCCTCCTTCAGCATCCCATATACCTTCAGCGCATTCGAAATCGTACTTTCCGGATTCCCTGATACCGCCATCAGGGATGCGATTGGCAGTCTGGCAGTGCTTCGGAAATTGGAAAACATGCCCGTATGCTGCCTGAGCAGCTCTGTACATGCCTTCAGCTGCCCGCCGTCCGCCTCCTTGCCGTTCATAGTGAAAATCGCCGCGCAAAGAGGATACATATAGGTGCTTTCCCAGCTGAATTCCTTCCTGATTACTTCTTTATTTTTTATGAATTGTCTGCATCTGTTTTCTGTACTTTCCTTCATTTCCTCTCCTTTATGCACGCCGGAGCATATGCATGCCAGGCATGCATAAAAATGCCATGCATGCAGAAAAATGCCGCCGGGCGGTTACTGTTTTTCATAAATAAGTTCTGTCATCCCGCCATACCACTCTGTCCCTGTCAGCTTCAGCTTCCTTTGCCGGCCTCCGCCTCCAAATAAACGGATACCATCACCCAGCAGCACAGGCAGCACGGTAATCCTGTACTGATCTACCAGGTCCGCTTCCACGAACTGCTTCACCAAATCAGCACCTCCGCAGAGCCAGATATCCTTCCCTTTCTGTTCTCTCAGCCGTCGGACGAGCTCTTCAGGTCCTTTATCTGTAAAATGTATTTCCTCCTCATCCTGCTCACTGCGATGTGTGAACACATATGTCTGCATTCCCGCATATACCCAGTTATCCGGCGAAAGCTCCGTCCTTATCTGATGATAGGTGGTATATCCCATCAGGACGGTATCCACTGTCTGAACAAAATCCGGGTAGCTGCTATCCTCCAGGCTCCCCGTATCATCCTCCTCCATCCAGCCCACACCGCCGTTTTTGTCCGCGATATATCCATCCAGACTCATTCCAAGATACAAAACTACTTTTCTCATGCTATATTCCTTTTCCGTTATAAATTCTCTTTCTACCCGGCTGTTCCTGCTGCCAGATCATCCAAACTGCTTATTTTGCGTAAAAACGTTCAGCGTATAGCAACGTCAGCATTGACACTCCGCAATGGATAACGTTGCTTTTCAGCCAATCAATCGCTTTCATAATTATTTTTTATTGCCCCAAACTAAAATAACGCCTTATTTGTTATCTTCTGACCGCTGGAACAGGGATATACTATACCCGCCTGCACTTAGGCAGTAGGTTAGAGCTTTCGTACTGCAACAATTTCATCACCGCACATTTCTCCATTTTCGATAAAACCCATAGCGCTATATAACGCTCTCGCTGCGATATTCTCCGGCTCATAGGAAAGCCAAACGCTGTCAGCTGCGCCGCAGGGATACGTTTTCAGATAGTTCAATGCCAAATGCATGGCTTTTTTGCCCAAACCCTGTCGCTGATACATCTTGTCTATCATAAAGCGCCAAAGGCAATAATTACTGGCGGCAATCATTGGCTCATCCTCATCACCTACTGTTCCATAGCCAAACATAATAAAACCCACCAAAATATCATCATCATATATACCGAAAGGCAATGCAGTTCCCCCGGCTGTAATAGTGACATAAGCTTCAAGTATGCTTTCTGTATTAGTAGCAACAAAGCCCTTCTGTTCATCAAAAACGCTCCGTTTTACTATCTTCCAAATATTCTCAGAATCTACTTTTCGCAATTCCATAATATATACTCCTTGCAAATTTCCATTTGTCGTTATGCGGCTTATTTGCCGAAGGCGCATGAACGCCTTACCAATTGTTGCATTCTATGATTTCAATACGATTCTGTCGAATATAAAAATATCTTTTAAAACTTCTCGCAAGTTATTATTTTATTTGGGCACCAATCGGGCACCATTTTACTGTCTTGTTCACATGTCTATATTGCGGAAAATCCTGTAATCATGCGCAATTCCGGTATAATTGACAGCTAAAACATACTGAAAACATCACTGTTTTTTATCGGCCTTTTTCCCATAACAAATCACAAGCGCAATCACATTAAATAATATCGTCCCCAGAAGAAGATTCAGAGCCCCTGACACTACCGCCTCCGAGGTATCAGAAAGTGCTGACCAGTCCTTAATTTTGACCAGATGATCACTGTAGCATATCTGAAAAAACAGGGACAAGGCACAGGCACACATACTCGCTCCATATAAAACCGGCTGTTTTCTGTTTCCCGTCTTTTTATATCGGACAATAATAATTACCGGTATTACAAGCGCTGTCAGGCCCAGAAGCAGGCTTCCCACGTTTAACCAGCTATACATACGCATTCCTCCTCTTTTTCAGCAGCTATCATTATCATGATACTGTTTCTTACTGTCAGACTCCCCGTCTTTTCAGATCCATATCCTCATCTGCCCTGGCTGCCTTATGCGCCTCTTCCAAATCAATGCCGTAGCAGTCGGCAATCCGGATAAGCTGTCCCAAAATATCTGCAAGTTCATTTCCGATATTTTCTTTCAGATTCTCCGGCTTTTTCCCCTGATAGGAATAATAGTTTTCCTGCAGCATAATACATTTGGACAAATCGCCCATCTGTTTGGTCAATTCTATCATAGCGCCGTTTATTCCCCATGGCTTTCCCTCAACCTTTTCAAATCTGTGGTAAATATCCCTGTAAAGCTGAATTGCCTCCTGAAATGTCATTCCCATAATTTCTCCCTTTCACATTCACTTTTTTATTTGTATATTGTAGTAAATATGCTCCTTCAATTACTCCTGCTTTTTCTTAGCAGACTTCTTATTCAGCTTAAGAACAATTCCCGTTTCCTGGGCAATTGCCTGAAAACATCCGACCGCTGCCGCTGCCTTTTCCTTCAGTGTTATCTCCTGTACCGTTTCTTTCGCCGTTTCCTGCTTTCCTCCCCCTGACGTTTCACGTACAATCTGCTCCATCGCATTCCTGAGATCCTGCAGTTCCAACAGGTACACTGCCAGCATGTAAAAGGTTTTCCTGCGTCCATCGTTATAGTTCTCCAGCAGCTCCTGCAAAATTGCCGCCTTTTCTTCCAGTTCCGCCTGATAGGCTTCCATCCCACCGCTTTTTGCCCGTTCCATATCCCTGCGCATATTTCTGTGAGGCAGAAAGGAATCATACTCCATCACACTGTCATATTTTTCACAGGGATACTCACCGCACTGAAAACAATATTCCGGACAGCCGTGTTCCCTGCCGCAGCGGAATATGGCGCAGGACTGGTTTCCCTCTCCGCCGCCGCAGCCGGGGCAATACTTATTCAGGTGCATGGGGCACAGCGCGCAGTTTAATCCGCAGAGGGAAAACAACGGGTACTCTCTCTGATAATTTTTCATCTTTTTTTCTCCTGGTAAAAATCTGCGCTTCCGGTTACAAATCGTTCCTGTCCCTTTTCATTGAATCCTGAACAGAAAAGCCTTCGGGATATCTTTTCTTCAGCTTCTTGATATTTCCCTGCAGGACCTCTTCAAGGCTGACATCCAAAGCGGTGGCGGTTTCCGCCAGATACCATGCAATATCCCCCAGTTCCTTTATTAAGTGCTCCCGGTCCAGTTCATGTCCCTGCGCCAGATGCTTTTTCACAATATCAATCGCTTCCCCGGCTTCACCGCACAGTCCCATTACGCCATTAATGAGTATATCCTTTTTCTCAAGAGAGGGATTCAATGTGGTCATTGCAAGCCTCTGATATTCATTCGGTGTCATTTTATTCTCCCCTTCCCAGCTCTGTCGGCATGAAGTATTTCTTTTCCTTCCCACCTATCGTCTGAATCAACTTTATTCAAAGTACTTTCTTTTTCCACTCCATTAAATATTCCTGTTCGCCGGTCTCTATATCAGTCTGTTCCCCTGCTATATGAAATCCTTCCTTCTCATAAAACCGTACGGCACGTTCATTTTTAAGATATACATGCAGGGAAAGGCTGTCGCGATTCTGCTTGGCGCACTGAAGCAAATGCTTGCCGATACCGCGTCCCCGATTATTTTCCCCGACAAAAATCCCTGCGATATAATCCTCCTGCAGCCCCAGAAAACCAAGGATTCCATCTTCGCTGTCAAAAACATAAATCTCCGCTTCGGGCATCATTTTTCTAACTTCGCTGTAATGTGATTTCCAATATGTTTTCTCTATAAAATCATGTGCCTGTACGTTGGACTGCAGCCACAGCTGCATAATCTGTTCCAAATCTTCATTTCTGAACTTTCTAATCATATTCTCCTCTTCCCTTTTGCTTCCCCGCCGTAACCAGAGCCAGGCGGTTAATGCACAAGAGCCTCCAAATCCGCTTTTTCATAACGGTTATGTCCCGGCATGCTCTTTTTATAATTCCAGCACTTAATGGCTTCTTTCAGCGTTTTTCCCTGATTTTCAGCAAAAAAAGCACGAATATAGGTATTATATTCAAACTGGCTGTCGATATTTGTCCCGCCCTTCTTCTTTTCCTCCCGGATTTGATAATAGGCGTCAACTGCCTGGCCGTAGGTCTTTCCCGTATTCGCTTTCAGCCATTTCTGGAAAGCAACATTAAAAGAAAAGCCTTTTCCTATTTTTTCCTCAAAAAAAGCTCTATGCTTCTGGGAGCAGACAAAATCAGGCTCAATCGGAGTATCATCGGTAATAAATCCAACCCCGCTTTTTTTCCTGGCAACTGGTTTATCCGCAATAATCTCTCCGCCATCTAAATAACTGGCAATACGCTCCGTCAGCTCCTTTTTTCCGCCTGAAACGGGAAGCCCCTCCGCCCTGCAAAACGCCGCCAGTTCTTCCTTCAAATAATAATAGCTGCGAAATATTTTACTGTCCAAATCTTTTTTTAAATCAGGCCTGTCACTCAAAATGCTTTCTCCTGTTGTTTTCTCTCATTCATATTTTTTTGTCATTCATAGATTTCTTCTATTCATAATTTCCTGTTATTTATAGTTTCCTGTTATTTATAGTTTCCCGCCATTCACAAATTCCTCAGGAAGGATCATCTCATCCTTCATCGGGACAAAGCCGAATTTTGTATATAAAGGCCTTCCCATTGAGGTGGCTTCCAGTGAAATATGCTCTACTCTTCTTGTCAGCGCCTCTTTCACAAGCAAATCAAGAACCGCTGAGGCTATCCCGCGGCGTCTGTAATCCGGGTGCGTATACATATTCATAATGTATGCTTTGTTGCCCGATGGATTGTGAAAGGTGGGCATCACCCGATAAAAACTGATACCTCCGGCCCCGACAAACAGCTCAGCGTCAAAAACCAGATAGGCCGCATGACTGCCGTCCCTGAGGGCTTTTTCATAGTAATCCCTGGATTCTTTTTCAACGGCAGACATATCCACGGAAAGTTCCAGCCCATTAGCTGCCCGCAGTACCTGGATTCTCGTTGCTGTCAGCATTGCGATATCTTTTTCTGCGGCCTTTATAAAATCGAATTTCGACTGTATATCCATTGTACCTCCCACGTAGGCAATTCCAACCTATAAATAATCTGCCAAATACGCATCGTTCCATAGCTGTACCTCTATATAGCTTCCGGGATTATGAAAAAGACCAGGCAGGTCAAAAATAAATTCGCCAACGCTTTTTTCCGAATCATTAATCATACGAAAAAACTGTTTTTTATTCCAGACAGTCCCTTCCGTCATTCCCATACTCCTCAAATGCATACTGTCCCTGGGCGTAAAACTGACCTCCATATCATCTATATGGCTAAGCGGAATACTGATTTTATCCTGATTTCCAAAAAAACTCTGAAAACCGCTGTGCTCCCCTAATACAAAATATATGGGATGCATCGTTTTGGGCTTTCCGCCTCCTTCAAGGAAACGGTTATACAGCCATTTTTCAGTTGCCGCTCTCTTCTGGTAATACCGTTCAAAATAATCGCCGTACCGATCATTCCTTGAAGTTGTAGCAGCTGAAAGTCTCTCCGCCAAAAGAAACGCTTCTTTTTCAGGAAGACGCATTATATTCCGTAACGGCAGTCCACCACTTTCCCTATAATTGGTAATCACTAACCCATCCACCGTTAAATCTGCCATTGCTTTCTTGCACAGATAATCTGTTTTTAAAAGAGCAAACCATATAATATCTGTTTTTTCACCATCACTGCCGAAAGACTGGGCCTGCCGCAGCTGTCCTTCCAATTGATACCCACATTTCAGCATCACTGCGACAGCTTTTTTATTTTTACCATTGCAGTGAGCCTCAACTCTGTTTATATCAGTCTTTTCAAACAGATAATCCGTCAGGATTTTGAGCGCCTCCTGCATATATTTCTTATTCTGCCAGACTTCATCCAGTGCAAACTGTAATGTTATTTTATTTATTTCCGGCTCATATTGCGCTTTAAAATGGCCAATTATTTTTCTGCCTTCTTTTAATAAGATTGTCCATATAAATGTTTCCAGACCGCTACACTTTTCATCCGGCCTGAGAATTAGCCTGCATGATGTAATTTCTTCTGCCCCGCTAAGATTCATATATTTCCCTCGCATCTGCAGGCAGTTTTCTCACATGCTCCAGATATGCTCTGCAATTATCCGCCTCCGCCGCATCAAAATGGAAGTTCATTTTCTCAGCCAGTTCTTCCTCCGTCTGCCTGAATAGATCGCACATAATAAAAACTGCATCCCAAACAGCCTCTGTTTCTGCCTGGGAATAAGTTAACAGATACCTTTTATAGGTTTCCTCCAGCAAATACCGTTTCATATATTTTGCCGACTTTCCCACGCTGACGGAAAAATTGTTATCCCTGCCGATTTTCCATTCCAGAATTCTGGTAAGCATCGGCCGGATATACAGATGAATCATATCCATTACATAGGGAAGTTCCTCCCTCCAAAGTCCCTTCGCCACGTTATCCAGACACCACCAGAACTCATTACAGGTAAAATAAAACTGCTCTTCCGTCGGCTTTTTCACCCAGTAAATCTCATCCGAGGCCGGCTTTGCTTCCGGCAGGATACCATCCTTATCTACCAGTATCCGATAGATTTCAAGGCTGCCCAGTACCGCCTTCATGGTACTTACATGCAGATCCAGCCTGTTTCCATCCGTAAACTGCATCAGCCAGCCATAACAGTTTTCCACATCAGAACTGAAATATATGCTATCTTCCGGATATTGCATAAACAACCGTTCCCCGAATCTGTCAATCCAGTGCCTGTCCTCACGGAAGGATTTCGTCTCGTTTACAACATATACCACATCGTAATCCTGAAAAATATCCTTGGGAACGTTAGGGTTAACGCGGGATCCTTCCAAATATGCCGCCCTGACACGCGGATCCTCTTCTGCAGTTTTTATAATCAAATCAAGCATTTCTTTTTCTGAACGCATTTTTCCTCCTCACCTTTTCCACATTAAATTTATACTGTTTTGGAATATTAAATTATATGATATTTACATAATAATTTTCCGGCCGCTCTCTTTCCTCTCCCCGAAAAAAAGCCGCCATTTCACTCTCACACAGTGCTATCGATTTATTAATATATTCTTCCATCAGCTCCAATTTATAAATTTCAAGCTCCTCCACTTTAGCTTCCGATGCACATTGAATATCATCTTTCAGAGCACTAAGAAAATTTTCAAGAAGCTCTCCCTTTACTTCATTAATTTCTTCAATCGATATGTTGCGTATGTTATAACGCAGGTTGTATTTTTTCCCCAGCAGATAATTCAGCCTCTGATAATCCCGATATCCTGCCTTATAACGGACTTTTTTTATTTCCGGCGGATAATTTCTGATATACTTGTCGGCAATGGAACAAAACCATATACTGTCCATAATCAGATGACAGTAATAACCAAGGTATAAGCTGTCTTTTTCCATCTGCTCCGCATACCTGTCTCTAAATAAAAGCCAGTTAATCCCTTTTTTATTTTCTTTCTCCAGCTCCACCCAAAAATGCGCCGTATTGTAACTTCCATCCTCATGCCCCGACAGGTCAGGCAGCAAAGCACCGATACAAAAACGGTTCTTATCCTTTATTTCCTGCCTTTCAGCAAGTTCTGATGCTATTAGATAATGTAAAAGCCGTGATGCCATTTTTCCTCCCCGGCCAGTCTGCCATACACATCATTCCTCCTCCGAAACTGCCTCCAGCAAAAAAATCACCGGACGCACACCATCAGTGCAGCATTCTATTGTCTTATTTTCATGCTTATACCAGTATTCCTTCCCGGCTTCCCTGGGCGCACGATCGATTGCCCTGCGGGAAATAGCTGCGTATAAGTCCACCCATGCCCAGGGGCAGAAGCCTTCCGGCATGACTGCCTCCTCTCCGGATTTATAAAGAAATGTATCCCCTTCCTTCAGAATCGGACACGGACCAACCGCCCTTCCTTCGCTCAGATATTCATCTGCAATATCCTCATAAAATTCTGTCTTTAATACTTTAATACGCACATCCATCCCTTTATCCCCCTGCTTTTCCTTTTTCCCTGCTTCCACCGTATTTCTCTGCCATTACAGTCAGAATGCTCCGGTTACCATAAAAACGATGCCTAATACAAGAAAAATCCCGCCGATTCCCATGAAAATACCGCAAAGCAGCTTCATCATTTTTGTATCGCGTTCGCACCAGAATTTTTCCGGTTTTTCCGGATCATAATATAGTTCCGTTTCTTCTCCCGTCTGATACCGGCATGGGCTGCTTCCAAAAGTCGATACCACCCGCTGCATTCTGCCTCCGGCATAGTATTCAAATACGGGATAATAATATGTGCTGCCACCACCACTGTCTCTTCTGCATTCCACATCCACCACCCGCGCCGTGGTAACCATCGAGGCGGTCTTTCTACTCCTGCCAAACACTTTCATCAAAAAAATCCCAATCAGCAGGAACAGTAACCCCATTCCCGCAAAAATCAATGCTCCAACCTGTATTTCCATCATATATGTATCCTCTGCCCTCAATTTTCAGCCTCAGAATAGAAAAGGCCGTTCATTACTGTACTCCCGGTACACTGCACACCCGTATCGCGGGATTCCTCATTTTCAATTCAGCTACCAACGCCGTTTTATCCTTCACCGCTATCACCATTTCCTGTCTTTTCCCCTTGATAAAAAGACGATCCAAAGAAGCGGCACTGGAAGAAATCGGGCAATAGGAACCTTTAATTTCCACAATGTCAGCAATCCGCATGGAATCCTTTCCAAAACCGAAAAACAGCTTCAGGTTTTCTTCCTCAATTACCACATAGTTGCGCACAACGATTGGTATAAAAATAATATCGCACAGAGCCAGCGAAAATAATAATATGGGCACATTATCAGGGTCAAAAAGCAGTTCGTATATACATACCGCATTTACCGCAATGATAATCAGCCAGAACCAGGCGGCTACTTTTCCTTTAAATTTCATGCTTCCTCCATTATTTTGCCATATATCGCAGTTCATCCTTTTTCTGTCCTTACTGCAGCTGTCCATAAAAAAATTCTCCGCGGTATGATGCCGCATTGATGTCTGTTGCACAAAGATTTCAGAATACTCAGAAAAAAGTGCGTAACAGAACAGTATCCGCTATTTATTCAGTATATCAAATATTTCCTGGCAATACTATGAAGTTTTTCTTATATTAAGGGGTGAAATAGAATTTATGTAGAGAACAGGCCAGTTATCTGCCTGTCCTGTTTTTTGCTTCATGCATGGGATACCCGTTTCCCTGGGCATCTGTTGAAGGCGTATTTTCATGGCTGTTTTTATCATGGCTTGGGCCGTGCCCCACCACGCCTGCCTCATAAACGCCGTCCGGTATGGTTGAAATACGTTTATCGTCCTTTGCTTTTTTCATGGAGACCTCCTGACTTTTTTCTGCTGTTATTGTCCCCGTTTTCTATAAAAAAATAAGCTTCTGACGATGTTTATCAGTGAAAATCTCATCTGTGGTGGAGTTGAGTTTTATTTTATATTTTACTATAGAATTCTTAATTTCTGCAGTAGATATCTTTAATGTTTCATAACTATTCAAACTCTTTGAAATGAGGGAATGAAAAAACCGGGAATATCCCAGAAAGCTCCGTAGCTGCGAGTAAATGAAAACGCAGATATGATGGCTTTTCAGGATAGTCCCCGGCCGGCTGAATCGATCAAAAAGTCAATCAAGATGAAGTTTATAAAATTTTGCCGGGAAGGTTTCACTCCCGTCAAAACGGCTGTATTCTCCATAATGGTCAAAATGCATACCGCATTTTTCCATGACTTTTCCTGACGCCGGGTTTGCCACCGCATGATTTGCGCCGAAGTCATGTATATCAAATTCTTGGTATGCAAAGTCAATCATAGCTTTTGCCGCCTCCGTGGCATAGCCCTGGTTCCAGCAGTCAGAACGGAGGTTGTAGCCAATTTCCCACTGTGTATTGTCTTCTGCCGGGCCTATGCCGCCGCTGCCGATTAACCGGTTATTTTCTTTGCACACAAAGCCAAATTCGTATTGTTTTTCGTTTTTTTCCACGGTTTCCAGCCATCTGCGTACGTCTTCTGTTTTCGTGTAAAGGGCGTAAGGCATGAAACAGTTTACCAATGGGTCCGAGCACCAGATAAAAACTTCTTCCGCATCTGCGGCTGTGAGCGGCCTGAGGATGAGTCTGGGTGTTTGCAGGATGTACTGTTGCATAATCGGGAGCCTTTCAGTGGTGTCTTATTGAAGATGGTTTTCTGGTGTTATTATGTATGAGATTATTGTTTAGTATGATTTTAGCAGTTTACTCGCAATATCTTCTGTATTTCCGATAAGCTGGACTACTTGTGTAAGCCAATAAAACGTTGATGTATTATCATCACATTTAAAATATGTATCATCATGGTGACATAAATAAACTTTTTTATTTAGTGCAATCGCTATACCGAATTCCGTATGAGTTCCTCTCCCCTCCGGAGTTAATATTATGACAACATCAGACTGCTTTATCGCTTCATATTCCTTTTCACCAATGGTCCTTAGCGTTTCCGCGTCTGTTTCTTTCGCCGGGCAATGTAATGTCCAGTCATAGGTATGTTCCCAACCGGCACTTTTCAGCAAGCATGAAAGGTCACGTACTTGTTTATAATTTTTAAGGCTTGAAGCTATGTAAAATTTCATTTTTTCTCCAATTCAATCAGTCCTGGGGCCGTCTTGTTTGTCTGATAGGGGTTAACTCTTTTCCATTTGTTTTATTCTACGATTTCATGGCAATTCTGTCAAATCTATAGTTTGTAAAATCTATAGTTTATAAAAAGTTGGTTTGTAATGTTGGGCAGGGGTGAGAATGCTGCGCATTCTCACCCCTGTATGGGCGGACAGATGGTGAAGGGGAAGGGTGATGGAAGGAGGACGCCTGCGAGTAATCCCTGCGGGATTTCTCGCGCTTCGCTGCGCGAAGCTTTGTAAAAAGCCATAAGGCCCCGTTGCTCTGCAAGCAGGCAGCGGGGCCTTATGGCTTTTTACGGCGTCGGGCTGGGTATCGGGGATGTGAGGGTTATTGGGTGTTCATCTTTAGGAGCTTCGCCGCCTGGTCGGCTGCGATCAAACTATCCAACAATTCATCAATATCCCCATTCATAATATCATCAATCTTATAAAGCGTCAGCTTTATCCTATGGTCCGTAACCCTTCCCTGGGGGAAGTTGTAGGTCCTTATTTTTTCTGATCTGTCCCCTGTTCCAATCTGGCTTCTTCTCAGTTCCGCTTCTGCATCGTGTGCTTTCTGCTGTTCAATGTCATACAGCTTGGCACGGAGCAGTGCGAATGCTTTTGCTTTGTTCTGAAGCTGTGATTTCTCTGTCTGGCTGTATACAACGATTCCTGTGGGGTAGTGGGTCAGTCGTACGGCGGAGTCTGTGGTGTTGACGCACTGGCCGCCGTTTCCGGAGGCGCGCATTACGTCGATTCGTATGTCTTTATCGTCAATGACAACGTCCACATCTTCTACTTCGGGCATTACAGCCACGGTTATGGTGGAGG
This sequence comes from Clostridium sp. KLE 1755, assembly GCF_000466465.2. Taxonomy (NCBI): domain Bacteria; kingdom Bacillati; phylum Bacillota; class Clostridia; order Eubacteriales; family Clostridiaceae; genus Clostridium; species Clostridium sp. KLE 1755. Next base: position 53,613 of record NZ_KE992683.1, on the reverse strand, counting down.
TGTGGATGCGGCCGCCGGATTCGGTTTCCGGGACGCGTTGTACGCGGTGTACGCCGCTTTCGTATTTAAGTTTGGAGTAGGCTCCTTTTCCGTTGATCATGAAGCTGACTTCCTTCATGCCGCCGATTCCGATTTCGTCAACTCCTACGGTTTCCACCTTCCAACGGTTCCGTTCCGCGTATTTTACGTAAAGGCGGTACATTTCGGCGGCAAAAAGCGCTGCCTCATCTCCGCCGGCGCCGGCGCGGATTTCTACAATAACGTTTTTATCATCATTGGGGTCTTTGGGGAGCAGAAGGATCTTCAGTTCCTGTTCCAGCTCCTGTATGCGTTTTTTTGCTTCGCTGTGTTCTTCTTTGAGCAGTTCGCGCATTTCTTCATCGGATTCGGATTCCAGCATAAAGAGGCTGTCCTCCGCATCCTGTTTTGCTTTCTTATATTCTCTGTAGCTTTCCACAATAGGAGTCAAATCACTTTGTTCCTTCATCAAAGCCCTGAACCGGTCCTGGTTGGCCGTTACGGTAGGCTCATTCAGTTCGTTCATGATTTCCTCATATCGCCGAAGCAGGTCTTCCAGCCTGTCAAACATTTTTATACCATTCCTTCCTGATAATCAGCCGCATATCGGGCGGCTTTTCTTATACAATTACTGTGGCAGGGTGTCCGTCCCATACCAAAATCCGGATACCACCCGGTCCAGTCCGGCAAAATCCTTTGTCACCTGTACCTCATGAAACCCGGCCTCTTCCATCATTTTTTTTACGGCAGCTCCCTGATCAAAGCCGATCTCAAAATAAAGACCGCCGCCCCGCATCAGATGCTCAGTGCCGTCCTCAAGTATCCTTCTGTAAAAAACAAGTCCGTCTTCTTTTCCGTCCAGTGCCGTCAGCGGTTCATGCAGCCTGACCTCTTCCATCAGTCCATCAATGACGGCAGTTGGAATGTAAGGCGGATTGGATACGATAAAATCATATTTTCCATCAATATTTTCAAAAAGATTCCCTTCCACAAACCGGGCCTGTATTCCCAGCCGGTCCGCATTTTGCCGGGCAACGGCAAGCGCTTCCTTGGAAATATCGGCCCCGGTCCCCTGGCAGTCATTGGAATAATGGAGCAGGCTCAGTAAAATACAGCCTGATCCGGTACACATGTCAAGTATTCTGCTGCCGTCCGTCAGCTGCCGTAATACTTCTTCCACCAGGATTTCCGTATCCTGTCTGGGAATGAGCACATGCTCGTTTACCAGAAAGGTAAGCCCCATAAATTCCTGTTCGCCGGTAATGTGCTGGAGAGGGATGTGCCGGGCGCGCCTGGATATCCAGTCGTTATAAGCGCTCTCCTCTTCATGGGACACCTGTCTGTCCCCGTGAACCAGCAGCGTATTCCTGTCCGTATGGCATATTGTTTCCAGGAGCAGTCTGGCATCCAGATCAGCTTCTTCAATTCCGGCCGCCTTCAGGCTCTGCCGGCCCCATTCATAGCATTCCCTGTAGTTCATTGCAGTGCCGGCTCCCCGGTTTTGGTTTCTTTCCCATCAGAAGCGTCACCCGCCCCGTCCTCATCCTCATCCTCATCGAAATCCTCCGGCTGTTCATCCTCCATCAGCCATGACTCATCCACTTCATACCCGAATTCCTCCTTCAGATATGCCTTCCAGTCAAAAACCGCATTTACAGAGGCAATCGCCACTTCAATCATACTTTCATCCGGTTCTCTGGTGGTCAGTTTCTGAAGCCACATTCCGGGTTTTGAAATCAGATTGATGATTACATTGTCATTTCTTCCCGCAAGGCGGATTACTTCATAGGAAATCCCGGCAATTACAGGAATCAGAAGAATCCTGACCACAAGCCTGAGCGCAGGGTTCTCCACCCGGATGAACATGAAAAGGATAATGCTTATCAGCATGACAAACAAAAGAAAACTTGTTCCGCACCTTTTATGGAGCCTGGAGCTTCTCATTGCATCCTTGACGGTAAGAGGACGCCCCTTTTCCAGGCAGTTAATGCATTTGTGCTCCGCACCATGGTACTGGTAAACCCTTCTGATATCCTTCATGGAAGCGATAATGGCCACATATGCCAGGAAAATGGCAAGACGCACCACGCCTTCCAGAATGGCGAGAAGAGAAGCATTCCTGACATAGGAATGAAACAGCAGGCTGATTCCATAGGGAAGTGCGATAAAAATCGCCACCGCCAGAACAATGGAGAAGGCTACCGTAAATCCCATGAATACCTTTTCCGCATTTCCTTTGGTTACTTTATTCAGCAGCTTGTCCGTTTTGGTCTCTTCCGCTTCATCATCTTCGTAAAAGCTGGCGGAATAGGTCAGAGTCTGCATTCCCAGCACAAGGGAATCTATAAAATTAAAAACCCCTCTGACAAACGGCAGCTTTGTAAGCTTGCTGCCGGCCAGGGCTCCGGCATATTTTTCTTTCTTGACTTCGATGTTTCCGTCCGGCTTTCTGACTGCTACGGCGTATTCATCTTTATTTTTCATCATGACGCCTTCCAGAACGGCCTGACCGCCGATGCCGGAATAGTGTCCGCAGTTCTTTTTACTCATATTAATTCCTCCCTTACGGGTTGTGTTGGATTTGGTGCGGGACAGTAACTGTGAGGGATACTGAACAGTTACGCGGTATATATATGAAAAAGAAGGTTGAGATTAAATAACCTCAACCTTTTTTCGCAGCTCTTATTTGTTTTCCACGCCGTACTTTCTGTTGAACTTGTCAATACGTCCACGAGCCTGAGCAGCCTTCTGCTGGCCTGTGTAGAATGAATGGCACTTGGAGCATACTTCCACGTGAAGTTCCGGTTTGGTAGAACCTGTTACGAATGTGTTTCCGCAGTTGCAGGTTACTGTTGCCTGGTAATATCCAGGATGGATTCCTTCTTTCATGATTTCACCTCTTCTATTTATTGTGTTCCCTTATTGTTATTTCGTTCTCATCCACTTGCCTTTCGGCCGCCGGATACAGATTAACCTGTAAACAGCTTTTTAATTGTAGCATAGCTTTTCTGTCAATGCAAGTAAAAATAAGCAAAAAGCAGCAAAAAAACAGCAATATTTCTGCCTGACAGTAATTCCGGATATCAGATAAACTTCATTTTTTTCACAAGATTTACAAAATCGGCATTATTTCTTGTACGTGCGAACATATCAAGAATCTTATCCACAGCTTCTTCCGGCTTCAGGCTGTTAAGCGCTTTGCGCAGAATACCGATGGCTTCCAGTTCTTCCGGGGTAAGCAGCAGATCTTCTCTTCTGGTGCCTGATTTGGGAATATCGATGGCAGGAAATACTCTTCTTTCGGAAAGCTTTCTGTCCAGCACGATTTCCATATTGCCGGTTCCCTTGAATTCCTCATAAATAACGTCGTCCATTTTACTTCCGGTATCCACAAGCGCCGTAGCCAGTATGGTCAGGCTTCCGCCCCCGCGCATGTTCCTGGCCGCGCCGAAGAACCGTTTCGGCATATGCAGGGCTGCCGGATCAAGACCGCCGGAAAGAGTTCTTCCGCTGGGCGGGATTACCAGGTTATAGGCTCTGGTCAGACGGGTGATGCTGTCCAGAAGGATCATGACATCTTTCTTATGCTCTACCAGACGCTTCGCCCGTTCGATTACCATTTCGGAGACTCTTTTGTGATGCTCAGGCAGCTCATCAAATGTGGAATAAATAACCTCCACATTCGGTCCTTCAATTGCTTCCCTGAAATCCGTAACTTCCTCAGGCCGTTCATCAATCAGAAGGATGATCAGGTGCATGTCCGGATTATTTACTTTTACGGACTGCGCAACCTGCTTGAGCAGCGTTGTCTTACCAGCTTTAGGCGGAGATACGATCATACCTCTCTGCCCTTTTCCCACAGGGCTCATCAGATCCATGATCCTCATGGCCGTTGAAGAGCGTGACAGCTCCAGGCGGACTCTTTCCTCCGGGAAAATAGGCGTCATGTCCTCAAAATTACATCTTCTCGCCGCCACATCCGGAGAATATCCATTGATGGATTTCACATAAAGAAGCGCGCTGAATTTCTCATTCTGGGTTTTGATCCTTGTATTGCCTTCTACGATATCGCCCGTCTTCAGATTAAATCTGCGAATCTGGCTGGGCGCCACATAAACATCGTTTTCTCCGGGAAGATAATTGGCGCAGCGGATAAATCCGTAGCCGTCCGGCATTACTTCCAGAATACCATGCGCCGCAACTCCGCTGTCCAGCTCTGATGGGAACTTGTCGTCATCATTTACATTCTGAACCGGCATCGGATTATCCTGCTGGCTGCTTTCCGCGCGTTCCGTATTATAGCTTCTGTTCTGGGGAACGCTGCGTTCTCCGTTATAGGTGCGTTCACCCTGCTGTGATCCCGCGGTATTCTGACGATTATCGTTATTATTCGTAATAATGGTTCTTGTACTCCGCTGCTCCTGGTTACCGTAGTTCCTGCGGCTGCCATTCTCGTTCTGCGTATTCCGGCGCATCGGTTTCCTGTCCGTCCCGCGCTCCGCCGTTCTGTTCTGGGAAGCAGTCTGGGACTGATTCGCCTGCTGTGATTGTGAGGCGCTCTGCGGCTGCGTTACCGCCTGGGACTGTGCCGCGCTCTGTGCCTGGGTTGCATTCTGCACTTGAGGTGCCGCCTGCTGTACATTCTGCGCCCTTGCCTGTCCTGCCGTTTCCGCAGGCGCTGCCTCTTCTTCTTTTTCCGCTGGCGATTTCACTTCAGAAGGCTTCTCTGCCGTCCTTTTCTCCGGGGCAGTCTTTTCCAAAGGCTTTTCAGACACACTCCTGCTCCGGCTCTTTTTCGGCGCAGCCGCAGCCTTGTCTGCAGCGTCTCCCTTTTCTTCCGTCCTGACCGGCGTGCCGGGCCTTCCTTCCGCTTCCTCATCAAGGGCCACCATTGCCTCAATAATGTCCGCTTTCTTCATTCCGGAAGTGCCCTTGATTCCTCTTGACTTGGCAATTTCCTTAAGATCTGCCAATGCCAGGGACTGATACTTTTCTCTCATGCTCATGAATTTCCTCCGTGCTTATAGTACAAAATGTTTCAAAATTAAATACGATGAATCTGGTTCAATACAACCCGCTAATAAACAGGATGACTTCCTGCTGATTCTTCTGTCTGTTATTCATTTCTTTCTTTTATTGGGAAATAAATTAATGACACCTGGCTGACCTGCCGCTTATCGTAGGTATGAAAAGCCAGCTCTCCACGTCTGTTCAATGGCGCCATCCGGCAGCCGGACATGTGACGTCAACAAGATATGTATTGGGATACGATACTCTAAAAAGTAAACTTTATGTGTCCACATTATACACCACATTCAAAAAAATAGGAAGCTTTTTTTTCAAAAAGCTTCCAGGACGCGTATTTTACTTGATATTTTATCATTTTTGAATAAGTTTAAAACGTATATAAGATAACGTTTAATATTATTCTCCGTCAATGCCAGTGCGTGTTTCCGCTGCCGTTTTTCCCATCCAGAAAGTCCTGCATCTGGGAAATTTCCTGCTCCTGCAGCTCAATTACACTATTTGCATAATCCGTTACCGAATCATTGTCCGAATATTTTATGATGGTCTCAGCCATATCCACGGCCATCTGATGGTGCATCACCATGCCTTCTGCAAAAGCCGTATCCAAATCCTGTGTATCGGAGGATCCATGACCTGAATGATGTCCTTCCATCATTTCATCATATTCCTTAAGATAGGCTTCCTCTTTCGTCCCATCGGTCTGGTAACCGCTTTTTATATCTTCCATCATATTCTTCATCTGCTCGATTTCCGAAGTCTGGGCCATGATAATATCCTCTGCCAGTTTCCTGAAATGAGCATCCTCAGGAGCATACTTCAGATACTCCTCCGACATTTCTATGGCGGATTCATGATGGGGAATCATGCCGGTCAGAAAGGCCAGTGAGGAACTTCCTGTCTTTTCCTTAAGCTCCATATCCTTCATCATCTGATCCATGATTTTATCCTGCGCTTTCAGATAGGAGTCCACCCCGGAACTGCTTTTTTGGCAGCCGGGCAGAATAAACATTGCGGTCAATATGATTAAAAATACCTTGCAGGTTTTGTTTTTCATTTCTGTCTCCATAATAGTGGTTGATTGATTGCCGCTTGCGGCCTCTGTTTCTTTCAAACCATAGTATCTGCAAAATATTGAAATATATTTACCGCACCGGTTCTTTCCTTATAAAAAGAGCCGTAATTTATCGCTTTTCTCCCTTCCCATCCGACAGCAGCCGCCGCATTCGTCCATTTTCATCCCCAGGGCGGCACATGCCAAACATGCCGTCCCGTTTCACCGCCGCCTACTTCAGTGAAAATACCATTCTCACCGGATCATGATCCGCATACAGATAACCTGTATGGATATTTTCATATTCCTTCAGTTCAATATTATCCGATATAATAAATCCATCCAGCGTCACCGTATAAGTCACACCTTCCTCATAAGGCATATCCGCATTCCGGGCGCTGTCCGGAAGAGCCGCCTTTCCCGCTTCTCCCAGAAAATCCATGCTGAAGGAAAAGCCCTCCGGCAAATCGGATCTGGGGAACGGATACGCCCAGGACGCACGATCCTCCTCAGTATCCTCGGATGCCTTCAAATCGTGATTGAAATCCCCGCCGCATACCACATAATTCCCCTTCTCATATTCCGCCTGCATGTCCCCGCACAGCTTATTCACCTGTGCCTCCCGGATAGCATCGCTGTTGCCGTAAGCAGACATATGCAGGGAAAAAATAACCAGCTCTTTTCCATTGTCCGCAGGGATCCTGCTGATGGAATAGCATCTGTCCAGATCAAGGAACTTGCTGAAGGAGGTGGAAATGGGGAAACTCTTCCTTACAGCCGATGCAATTGGATATTTTGAATAAAAAGCGATTCCCGCCAGGCTTTTTCCATGAGGCTCCCAGGGCGGGACCATCAGAAACGCTGAATCATAATTGATGGCAAAATCCGAGTAATATCCGCCGAAATACTTATCCAGCAGCTCGTATTCATCCACATGGTAACTCCTTGTGGCTTTAAGATCCACCTCTTCAAAAATCATGAAGTCCGGATCATAGCCCGCCGCCAGCTCACCGGCGCCCGAAACTGTGGCAAGCACGCTTTCCTTACTGTCTGCAACTGAGGATTTCCCTCCGTCCATAAAAAAACTGTAGTCCGGCGTGTAAGCGCCAAAGCCGATATTGTAGGTGATAATTTCATAATCTGTACCAACGGAAACCGCACCGGTTGTATCCGCATTCTCCGGCGTCCTCACATCCAGCGTCAGGTCATCCGGAAGCCTGTGATAGCTTATCATCACGTACAGGACATAACCGATTATCACCAGAAGCAGCGCAGCCAGAATCCCCAGCAGTACACGCAGCCAGATCCGTTTCTTTTTCCCCTGTTTTCCCATTCTATACCTCCTGTCTCTTTCTGTCTTTTATCTTACTCCATCCTGACGGAAAACACAATCTTCCAGGTTCGCTATTGCGAATCGAAACCAAATATTATATGATACTTCTGTAGCGTTACCCTGCCGGAAAAACAAATGGGAGGAAAAATCATGACAACCAACGAAAAAGCACTGGAATTACATAAAGAATGGAATGGTAAAATAGAAACCGTTTCCAAAACACCCGTTAAATCAAGAGAGGCGCTGTCACTCGCCTACACCCCCGGCGTGGCGGAGCCATGCAAGGTGATAGCCAATGATAAGGAAGCCGCTTATACCTATACCATCAAGGCCAACACCATTGCCGTGGTATCCGACGGCTCCGCGGTCCTGGGCCTTGGGAACATCGGCCCCTATGCCGCTATGCCCGTCATGGAAGGGAAGGCCGTCCTTTTTAAAGAATTCGGCGGCGTCAATGCCGTCCCCATCTGCCTTGACACACAGGACACGGAGGAAATCATCAAGGCGGTAACCTGGATGGCTCCCGGCTTCGGAGGAATCAACCTGGAAGATATCAGCGCTCCCCGCTGCTTTGAAATTGAGGAACGGCTGAAAGCCACCCTGGATATTCCTGTTTTCCATGACGATCAGCACGGAACAGCTATCGTGGTTCTCGCAGGAATCATCAACGCCCTGAAGGTTACCGGAAAGAAAAAGGAAGACTGCCGCATCGTGGTAAACGGCGCAGGCAGCGCAGGAATTGCCATCACCAGGCTGCTTCTGACCTATGGCTTCCCCAATATTATCATGTGCGATAAATCCGGCATCCTTTCCAGGGATACGAAGGATTTGAACTGGATGCAGGAAAAAATGATGGAGGTCACCAATCTTCAGGGAGAAAACGGCACTCTGGCCGACGCCATGAAAGGCGCTGACATCTTTATAGGTGTTTCTGCTCCCGGAATCGTAACCGCGGAAATGGTTTCTTCCATGAACAAGGATGCCATCCTTTTTGCCATGGCCAATCCGGTTCCCGAAATCATGCCTGATATTGCAAAAGCCGCGGGCGCAAAAGTCGTAGGCACAGGCCGGAGCGACTTTCCCAATCAGGTTAACAATGTGGTGGCCTTCCCCGGAATTTTCAAGGGCGCGCTGGAAGGCCGGGCCACACAGATTACGGAAGAAATGAAGCTGGCCGCCGCGCTCGCCATCGCATCCCTTGTGCCTGACGGGGAACTGAACGAAGACAATATCATGCCTGAAGCCTTTAATCCGAAGGTTGCGGAAGTGGTAGCCGAAGCTGTAAAATCACACATCCGGAAATAGGACTATGGATTATCATGGCAAGCCCTATTATTCCCTGGACGCCTGGTGTAAGAACACCTATGGTGAAAAATTATATAAAATAGCGCTGGATGCAGGTTTAACCTGCCCCAACCGGGATGGGACGCTGGATACCCGGGGCTGTATTTTCTGCAGCGCAGGCGGCAGCGGTGATTTTACTCCCGGAAGCGCCCTTTCCATCCCTGAACAGCTGACAGCCGGCAAACAGCTTCTTCGGGCCAAAAAGACAGGCAGCCGCTATATCGCTTATTTTCAGGCCTATACCAATACCTACGGACCTGTATCCTATCTGGATTCCGTTTACAGGCAGGCGCTTTCCGAACCGGATATTGCCGGCATCTCTATCGCAACAAGGCCGGATTGCCTTGGAAATGAAGTCATGGCGCTGCTGGAAGGCCTGAAAAGTGATTATCCGGACAAGTTCATCTGGATCGAACTGGGACTGCAGACCATCCATGAACAAACCGCACGGTATATCCGCAGAGGCTATGCGCTTTCCTGTTTTACCCATGCCTGTGACAGACTGCACGCCGCCGGGATTCCGGTTATCGTGCACGTAATCCTGGGTCTTCCCGGAGAAACAACGGAAATGGTACTGGAAACCATCCGTTTCCTTAATGGGTGCGGGATTTTCGGAATCAAGCTGCAGCTTCTGCATATACTTGACAATACTGACCTGGCCGGTGAGTACCGCGCAGGTAAGGTGCAGGTGCTCACCCTGGATTCCTACCTTACCCTTTTAATAATATGCATTGCCGCCCTTTCGCCCGATATCGTCATCCACCGGGTAACCGGCGACGGCCCGAAAAGCCTTTTGATAGCTCCGGACTGGAGCCGTAACAAACGTAACGTATTGAATACGCTTCATCAGCGCATGAAGCTCTCCTCAATCAGACAAGGACAATGCTATGAATCAGGAACCTTTGACTCTTTACAAATTAATTGTACTGTACATGCTGGACAGGGTCACATTTCCCCTGACCACAGCGCAGATCAGTGAATTCGTCCTGGATAAGGAATACACCAATTTTCTGACCCTGCAGACAGCCATTTCCGAACTGATGGAAACCGGTCTGGCTGAATCCCGGACAATACTGAACAGGACACAGCTGCAGATCACCGACGAAGGGCGCGATACCCTACACTATTTTGAAAACCGGATCAGCGATGCCATCAAAAGCGACATTATCGATTATTTTAAAAATCATAAGCTGGAGCTGCGCAACGAATCCTCTATCCAGGGGAATTTTTACAAGCTGGTAAACGGGGAATTTGAAGCCCAGCTGGTGGCAAAGGACAAGGACGTGGATCTGGTAAACATCCGTATTTCCGTCCCTACCCAGGAGCTGGCAGCTTCCATCTGCGCCAACTGGCAGAAGAAAAACAAGGAAATTTACCAATACCTGACGGAACAGTTATTTTAATTATAAAAACCCTGGCATACACACAACAATACTGTGTATATGTCAGGGTTTTTTACTATCCTCTTTTCGGCACATCCCCGCCGTTATATTTTTCTTCTTCCGGCAGAGCTGCTTCCTTTTTAATGCGCTTCATATGCTCTTTTATTTTCACTTCATAACCGTTTCCCGAAGGTTTGTAGAATTCTCTTCCGCTTAGTTCATAAGGCAGATACTGCTGTCTGACATAATTATTCGGATAATTATGAGCATATTTATAATCAAGTCCGTGTCCCAATTTTGCCGCTCCTTTATAATGGGCATCCTGCAGGTGCGGGGGCACCGGCAGATTTCCTGTTTCCTGGACACAACGCATGGCCGCGTCAATGGCGCACACTGCTGCGTTGCTTTTAGGCGCGCAGGCCACATAAGTCACCGCATTCGCCAGAATGATCTGGGCCTCCGGCATGCCTACCCGCTCCACCGCCAGAGATGCGCTCACAGCCACCTGAAGCGCCTGTGGATCCGCATTTCCCACATCCTCCGAGGCGCAAATCATGATACGGCGCGCAATGAAGGTGATACTTTCCCCGGCATAAAGCATTTTTGCCAGATAATAGACCGCAGCGTCCGGATCCGACCCCCGCATGCTTTTGATAAAGGCCGAAATCGTATCATAATGGTTGTCCCCGGTCTTATCGTATTTCACCACACGTTTCTGGATGCATTCGCCCGCCACCTCCAGCGTTACGTGGATTTTTCCGTCCGCGGCCCGCGGCGTGGTCATGATCCCCAGCTCTATGGCATTCAGCGCATGCCTGGCATCCCCTCCCGCCACATCGGCAAGGAAATCCATGGCGTCCTCATCTATCTCCGCGTCGTAGGCGCCCATCCCCTTCTGCCTGTCATAGACAGCCCGCCGCAGAAGCTCCTTTATATCCTCCCTGGACAGAGGCTTTAATTCAAAAATAATGGAACGCGAAAGCAGAGCGCCGTTCACCTCAAAATACGGGTTCTCCGTGGTCGCGCCGATCAGAATTACGGTTCCGTCCTCCACGAACGGAAGAAGATAATCCTGCTGCCCTTTATTAAAACGATGGATTTCATCGATGAACAGGATCGTTTTTTTCCCATACATGCCCATGGTATCCTTCGCCCTGGCCACGACCTCCTCCATATCCTTTTTCCCGGCGACAGTTGCATTAATCTGGGTGAACTCCGCACTTGTGGTATTGGCGATCACCTTTGCCAGCGTGGTTTTCCCTGTTCCGGGCGGGCCGTAAAAAATGATGGAGCTGATTTTATCCGCCTGGATCGCACGGTAGAGCAGCTTGTCCTTTCCGATAATATGCTGCTGCCCCACCACCTCGTCCAGCGTTGTTGGCCGCAGCCTGGCCGCCAGCGGGGATTCCTTCTCCATACTGTTTTCTCTCATATAATCAAATAAATCCATTGTATTTTTCTCCTGATGCCATACTTTTTTGCGTCGGCTTCCTCTATTATAACGTCCCTCAACCGTGAAATCAATCGGCGCCGGCCAGGGATTTAAAAAAAGACAGGCATCAGCAGCGGTTCAGGCAGGTCTGCGCATTTACCGCGCTGACCGTAAGAAAATGATTCAGGAATTCCCTCCATCCACAGCCGCTGAAATACTGCCGCAGGACACACGCCGCATAATTTTATCCGCTTTCCATATACTAAAATCCAAAAGGAGGAAATATCCCATGAAAGATGAAGATTACAATATTCCCGAAGATCAGGACTACACCAGCACCGTATCCGCCTATGACTGCACGGGTCTGATTCCCGCCGGCACCGTCCATGAAAAAACACTGGAAGCTTACCGTGAATTATATCCCTTCGGCGCGCCCGAAATGAGTGAAAAAGAAATGGAACAGATGAGAGAAAAGGATAAAAAAGAAAACCAGGACTGATAGTTTCATAACCATGACTGACAGCTTCATAACCCGTATTTTCAGTATCGGAAGAAATACCAGGCTGCCCCTGGGGAAAAGCAATGCCGCCGCAGGCAGCTGCCCTGCCGCCTCAGACCGCTTCCATCTCCTTACGATGGAAGCGGTCTGAGGCGGCGCTGTTTTTCCCATATCATTCCCGCAAAGCTTCAGTCAAACAAAATCTCGTCAACCGTCACGAATTCATATCCTTCCGCTTTCAGGATATCCACAACCTGAAGCGCTGCCGTCACCGTGGAATCATAGGAATCATGCATCAGGATTATGCTGTTTTCCTTCGTTCCCGCAAGCACGCTCCTCACGATTTTATCCACGTTTGTGGAGCACCAGTCCAGAGGGTCCACATCCCAGAGCACAGGAAACATGTTCAGCTCCTTTTCATATTTTTTATCCCAGGAACCGTAGGGCGGACGGATAAAGGAGGTTTCCTTTCCGGTCACCTCCTGGATAATATCGTTGGTTGAAATAATTTCTTTTTTAAAATCATCTGAATTTGCCGCAGTCAGCTGCACATGATGGAAGGTATGGTTTCCAATGAGATGCCCTTCCTCGCTGGCTCTTTTTACAATTTCAGGATAGCTCTCCACGTTTTCCCCCGTCACAAAAAAAGTCACCTTCACATCTCTTTTTTTCAGGCCGTCCAAAAGCTGCGGCGTACATACCGGATGCGGGCCATCGTCAAAGGTCAGGGCCACCTTGCCCTTATATGGCGCTTCATCCTCATAGCCGGCGTCCGCCAGTGTATGGGAGGACCACGCTTCCTGCCTTGCGGCCCCGTTTTTCTCTCTTGCAAAATAGGACAAAGCCGCCGTAAAAACTACTATCGTCAGGAACGCTATCCATCTTTTTCCCTTCAGCATGACACTGACCTCTGGTTTCCGCTTTCTTTCATACTATATGCAGCAGGACGGAAAATTATCATTCCTTCCTGGTACCGTGTGCAGGTTCGCGAAGCGAATACGCTGACCTGGCCTGCCGAACAGCGTTCCTTATTACATCACGTTCTGCGGCTTCCCATCCAGATAGCATGCAATATTATCGAATACAATAACCGCCCTCTTATAAAGGGCCTCCTTTGTAGCAAAAGCCACATGAGGCGTGGCAAGCAGCCTGGGCGCTTTCAGAAGCGGATGATCCTCGCTGATGGGAGGCTCTGTTTCAAATACATCCACTGCCGCTCCGGCAATTCTTCCCTCTTCCAGGGCTGCCGCCAGCGCCTGGCTGTCCACCACCGGCCCTCTTGCCGTATTGACAAGAATCGCATTGGGCTTCATCAGACGAAGCTGCGCCTCCCCTATCAGCCCCTTTGTCTGTTCGGTCAGCGGTACATGGAGCGATACAATATCGCATTCCCGCAAAAGAGTATCCATATCCGTCATGGTGACGCCTTCTGTTTCTCTGGGGCTCCTGTTATAACCGTAAACCTCACATCCAAATGCCCTAGCAAGCTGCGCGGTCCTTGTCCCTATTGCGCCCATTCCAATAATGCCGAATTTTTTTCCTTCCAGCTCCTGTCCCACAAGCCCGGTCTTATCCTTTCCCTCACGGACAGCCTGATTGCACTCAATAATATACCGGTAAAGATTCAGCACCATGCCGAACACAAGCTCCGGCACCGCCGTATTGGAATATCCGGCGCAGTTGCTCACCAGGATTCCTCTTTCCCGGCAGTAATCCATAGCCACATGATCCACACCCGTAAAAGCCACGGAAATCATCTTCAGGTTATCACAGTGCTCCAGCACCTCTTTTTTAAAGGGCAGATTGGAAAAAGCGAGAATATCCGCATCCTTCGCCCGTTCTATCAACGTTTCCGTATCCGTAACGCGGGTATCATAATATACGATTTCCACCTTTCCTTCCAGTTTTTCCTCTGCCAGCGCAAGAAGCTTCTCCTTTTCTACGCCGAGCGGTTCAATAATCACAAGTTTCATCTTTTTTATCCTCCTGTTTTTATGGAGTAATATGCGCGTCCTCTGAAAAGGAAATGATTTTACTCCTGATTTTAGTTTTGCGGAGCAAAATACAGGTTCCCTGACGGGTAGTTTTTTACTCCATTCATTTAACTGTCAACGCAAACGTATGTAACTGTGAAGATCCTGAACAGTCACACTCAGACATATACAATGTCTGATAATTCCCCGCCGGAAAGCACCGGTCAAAAATTCAGCCGTTCCAGATATTTTTGCTCAAATCCCGGCAATTCCGCCAGATTCAGCACCTCGGCCCTGCGGCACATGGCTTCCGCTTTTTCCCGCAGGGATTCCTCCCCGCCATAAAGGCAGGCTCCCAAAAGCGAGGTATTCCCCACCGCAGTCACCCTTCCCGCCAGCTGCGGAGGGAATAAACCGATCCGGGCCGCCTTTTCCACATCCAGGAAATAACCGAAACCGCCGGCCAGAAAGACTTTGTCAATCCGGGAGGCATCCGTCCCCATAGCTTCCATCAGCAGCTCCACACCCGCGCATACCGCTGCTTTTGCCATCTGCAGCCCGCGGATATCCTGCTGTGTGATACGCAGCTCTCCCTTCTGCCAGCCCGTATCAAAAAAAGGCTCCTGGAGCAGGCCTGTCTCATCAATCACACCGCCCTCCAGCATTTCTGCCAGCAATGCAATCATATCCGTTCCCGGCACATTAACTCCTGCACCGCCTTCAAAAGCCGGGCCGGCCGCGGCCGCCGTACAGATGAGCCTGTCTCCCCTGCCGATTGCCATTTCCCCATTCGTCCCGAGATCAATAAACAATCTGCATTCCCCGTCTTCACACTCCGCAAAACCGCAGGCCAGAAGCCCCGCCGTAATATCTGCGCCCACAAAAGCCGATATTCCCGGCAATAAACGGATCTCCTGTCCCGTAACGCCGTCCTTCCCCTGCCTTCCGGGAAGACACATTTCCTGCAGGCATACCGGAGTAAAAGGATATCTTCCAAGCGTCCGCGTATCCAGCTCCATCAGCAGATGCTCCATCGAAGTATTTCCCGCCAGCCAGATACTCTCCGGCCTCCCGCCCAGTTCACCGCAAAGCTGTACCACACCCTCTTCCAGGACATCTCTCACAGCCTCTGCCAGTTCTCCGGCCTCTCCCCTTTCCGCCGCCTGCAACCTGGAAATCACATCACTCCCCCACCTGCGCTGCGGATTCATACAGCTGTATTCCCCCAGGATACGCAGCCTTCCTCCCCGCCTCAGCTCCCGCAGGGAATCCGCTGCCACAGCCTGCATGGCCACCGTTGTCGTCCCCAGGTCAACTGCGATCAGATACTCTGCGCTACGGCCCGGCATCCCTCCATTCGCCGCGCTGCGGCCTTTGGCGGCACCTGCACTGCCGTCCCTTATCCCGCCGCCATGAGCCGTAACCGCCTCCACCGCCCTGCTTTCCACGAACTCCACCCGCACAGTACAATCCCCCTGTACCCGGTGCATACACGCCAGCCGGTATCCTTGTCTCAGCTCCTCCGCCGAAAAAGCGATCCTGTCCGCCGCCACAGGCAGCGGCGCCCTCTGCCCCTCGAACAAAATCCGGCACCGCCCGCACGTCCCCTTCCCATTACAGCACACCAAAGGAAAACCATGCATCTTCAAAAGACTGAGAAATCCTGCTCCCACAGGCGCTTCGATCACCCGCTCTTCCCCGTCCCGCCTTACCGTTATCCTCTTATCAGACAAACTGGTTTCTCTCCTCATCATAAACATAATCTATCTTCTTCAGTTTTTCCACAAGCCCGGCCTTATCCACGCCGCACTCCTCGCACAACGCATCCAAACTCCCATAAAAATCCCTGAGCTTCATATTCACAAAACTCAACAGCATCACCGGATCCTCAGGCATCACCATAACACTACCTCCATAATCATCCAAAAAAATCAGCCGCAACCGCCAAATCCTTTCACAGCCCCAACATTCCCTGCACCATCACCCGCCTCGCAAATTCACCAGCAGGCGCCTCCCCTATTATAGGCAATCCCCGCCCTTCTTTCAAGAAACCTGGCTTATTTTCTTTTAATTCTTCTTAGCCCATCCTGCTGCCGCCAAATCTTTTTCCCAAAACAGTCAATTCCAGCTCCGAACAATTCCTCCAATACTTATTCCTGCTACAAGGCGTGTGTCACTCTGCCCGGAGCTGGTTTTGTCCCCGGAGACGTCAGCGGCGGTGATGCAGTTCCCCCCGGAATTCATGTATATATTTTGTTCATATTATGAAATGGACTTGACATAGCTTCTTTTTTGATGCTATTCTGAAGATAAGTTAAAGGGGAGTAGTATCCATGTACAATCAACATACCCTGATTCAGGCCGTCCGCATTACGGGAAACGCAGATTTACAGTACCGTATGCCGGGACAGGCAGGCTGAATCATGGTTGTACACTTTCTGTGAAGAAAGAACGAGACTTTTGGCGTACGCCGAAGGTCTCTTTTTTTATGGTTTTACAGGAATTTCACCGGGCGGCGTTTTTGCTTTACCATTACTGTAAGAGCCTGACGCCTCCCGTAAAATGTACATGCTGCTGCAGCCCTGCAACATTTTACCACCACAAAGAAAGGATGAAAAAGTATGGAATTCATTTATGAAGGATTACTGTCCATCACCCCCCAGCAGGTAATTATGTATCTTGTCGGCCTCCTGCTCATTTATCTCGCAATCAAAAAGGAGTACGAGCCTGCGCTGCTTCTGCCCATGGGCTTCGGCGCCATTCTCGTCAATCTTCCGCTGTCCGGCGTCATCAACCAGACCATGTCCGGCATCGGAGAGGTTAACGGCATCATTGAATGGCTGTTCAACGTAGGGATTGAGGCCTCCGAAGCGCTCCCGATTCTGCTGTTTATCGGTATCGGAGCCATGATTGACTTCGGTCCCCTTCTCTCCCAGCCCGTTATGTTCCTTTTCGGCGCTGCCGCCCAGTTTGGTATTTTCTTTGCCATTTGCGCCGCCGCTCTGATGGGCTTTGATTTGAAGGATGCCGCATCCATCGGAATCATCGGCGCTGCCGACGGCCCCACTTCCATTCTGGTTTCCCAGGTTCTGGGTTCCAGGTATGTCGGCCCAATTGCCGTCGCCGCTTATTCTTACATGGCGCTGGTTCCCATTGTACAGCCCTTTGCCATCCGTCTGGTCACCACAAAAAAGGAAAGACGGATCCGCATGCCCGCCAAACCGGCCAGACCGGTTACAAAGACCACCAGGATCCTTTTCCCGATAATTGTTACCTTCCTGGTAGGACTGATTTCCCCCGCCTCCGTATCTTTGGTCGGTTTCCTGATGTTCGGCAACCTGCTCCGTGAATGCGGCGTCCTGGGAAATCTTTCCGATACCGCCCAGACCTCCCTTGCCAACCTGATTACCCTGCTTCTGGGAATCACCATTTCCTTCAGCATGAGAGCGGATGCCTTCGTACGCCTTGACACCCTGCTGATCATGGTGCTCGGCCTTGTGGCTTTCGTATTCGACACCATCGGCGGCGTTCTTTTTGCCAAGGTCCTGAACCTGTTCCGCAAGGAAAAAATCAATCCCATGATAGGCGCCGCCGGTATTTCGGCCTTCCCCATGTCCGCCAGAGTCGTACAGAAGATGGCCATGAAGGAAGATCCCGGCAACATACTTATCATGCAGGCGACCGGCGTCAATGTTTCCGGCCAGATTGCTTCCGTTATCGCGGGCGGCCTGGTTATCAGCCTGGTTTCCGCTTATCTGTAGGACGGACGATTTCAGCCTGGTTTCCGCCTGTTTGTGGGACGGACGATTTCAGCCCGGCTTCCGCCTGTCTGCAGGATGGACGATTTCAGCCCGGTTTCCTACCTGTTTGCAGGACAGGCGCTTTTAACCGCAGGTTAACTTACTGTTACGGAAAGGAGTATTTTTTATGTGGAATAATTTTTTAATTACCCTGTCCATCATGGGAAAGGGTATGGTTGGGATTTTCACCGTTATCATTATTATCAGCCTGGTCGTGGCTCTGATGGGCCGTCTTGGCGCCGGGAAAAAAGAAGATGAGAATAAGGCTGAAAAATAGCATTGTATTTCAGCCGGCAAAATAATGTAACAATTCAGATAACTGAACTTTCTGGAAAACAAGTTCGGTTCTGGAAAACAAGTTCGGATTAAGCATCAATATTTTTTGAGCCATTACAAAATCCCCTCCGGAGTATATCTCACACCGAAGGGGATTTTATTTTCATTTAAAGTTTTACAGTCCGACGCCTTCATGGCTGGCGCAAAATCCAGTTCCCAGGACCGCCGCCGGCTGCCGGCCATGAACGATTGCCGCATTATGGGCCGCCTGCCCGCGCTGTTACATATTGGCGGGAACTTCTTTCCTGTGGGCTTCCAGACTGCCGTCCTTTACATCTATGAGGATGGTATCGCCCTCTCCTACTGCGTCCTGCAGAATCAGCTTCGCGGAAAGCGTCTCCACATACTTCTGAATATATCTCTTCAGCGGCCTTGCGCCGTATGCCGGATCATATGCATTATCCACAACAAATTCCTCTGCCGCAGGGGTCAGCTCAATCGTCAGCTCCCTGTCGGAAAGACGTTTGTTCAAATCCCCGATAATCAGGCGGATTATGCCTCCGATATTATCTTTGGTAAGCGGCTTGAACAGTATGATTTCATCCAGACGGTTCAAGAACTCCGGCCTGAAATGAGCGCGCAGATCCGCCATTACATAATTTTCCGTTTCCTCCGTAATCTCGCCGTCGTGGCTGATGCCCTCCAGCAGATAATTGGCTCCGATATTGGAAGTCATGATCAGGATGGTATTTTTAAAGTCTACCGTCCTTCCCTGGGAATCCGTAATCCGGCCGTCGTCAAGCACCTGAAGCAGCACATTGAATACATCCGGATGGGCTTTCTCTATTTCATCAAACAGCACCACCGAGTAGGGCTTTCTTCTGACCGCTTCGGTCAGCTGTCCGCCTTCTTCATAGCCCACGTATCCGGGAGGCGCTCCGATCAGCCTGGACACGGAGTATTTCTCCATATATTCACTCATATCAATGCGGACCATATTGTTTTCATCATCAAACAACGCCGCTGCAAGCGCCTTTGCAAGCTCTGTCTTACCTACGCCGGTAGGTCCCAGGAACAGGAAGGATCCAATAGGCTTGGTAGGGTCTTTAATGCCGGCCTTGGAACGGATAATTGCCTCTGTCACCTTGGTAACGCCTTCATCCTGGCCAATCACCCTCTTATGAAGTTCCTCGTCCAGATGCAGCGTCTTGTTCCTCTCGCTCTCCGTCAGCTTGGAAATCGGTATGCCGGTCCACCGGGATACGATTCTGGCAATTTCATCCTCGCTTACACTTTCGTGTACCAGGGACAGATCTTCATTTTTAACCTTCTCTTCTTCCAGCTCCAGCTGTCTGCGCAGCTCCGGCAGCCGGCCGTAGCTCAGCTCCGCCGCTTTTTCCAGATCGCCCTCCCTCTGGGCGATTTCTATCTGGCTTTGGATGGCGTCTATCTGTTCACGCAGCTTCGACAGCTTCTCCACGCTTGCCTTTTCATTATCCCACTGGGCCTTTCTGTTCTGGAATTCCTCCTTCAGTTCCGCCAGTTCCTTCTGCAGGTCCGTAAGACGCTCCTGGCTCAGCCGATCCTCTTCTTTTTTCAACGCAGCCTCTTCGATTTCCATCTGCATGATTTTACGCTGAAGTTCATCCAGCTCGGTAGGCATGGAATCCAGCTCCGTCTTAATCAGGGCACAGGCCTCATCCACCAGGTCAATGGCCTTATCCGGCAGGAAACGGTCAGAAATATATCTGTTGGACAGGATGGCGGCGCTTACCAGCGCGTTATCCATAATTTTCACGCCATGGAATACTTCATACCTCTCCTTCAGTCCGCGGAGGATGGAAATGGTGTCCTCCACCGTGGGTTCATCCACCATAACAGGCTGGAAACGGCGTTCCAGTGCAGCATCCTTTTCAATATACTGGCGGTACTCGTCCAGCGTGGTGGCGCCGATGCAGTGCAGCTCGCCCCTGGCCAGCATGGGCTTGAGCATATTTCCGGCATCCATACTTCCTTCCGTCTTACCTGCCCCCACAATGGTATGCAGCTCATCTATGAAAAGTATAATCTGGCCTTCGCTGTTCTTCACGTCCTCAAGCACGGCCTTCAGACGCTCCTCAAACTCGCCTCTGTATTTCGCGCCCGCCACCAGCGCGCCCATATCCAGTGCGAAAATCTTCTTATCCTTCAGTCCCTGGGGCACATCGCCGCGCACAATTCTCTGGGCAAGGCCCTCCACAACAGCCGTCTTGCCCACGCCGGGTTCACCGATAAGGACCGGATTGTTCTTGCTCTTTCTGGAAAGGATACGGACAACGTTACGGATCTCCGCATCCCTGCCGATTACCGGATCAAGCTTCTGGTTCCTCGCCTTCTCCACCAGGTCCTCGCCGTACTTCTCCAGCGTATCATAGGTAGCCTCCGGATTGTCGCTGGTTACCCTCTGGTTGCCCCGCACTGTGGAAAGCGCCTGCAGAAACCGTTCCCTGGTAACGCCGTATTCGGTCCAGATAGCCTTGATTTCCTTATTGGGATGCTTGATCATGCTCAGGAAAAGATGCTCCACGGAAACATATTCGTCTCCCATCTGCCTTGCCTCATCCTCTGCGGAGGTAAGCACCTGATTCAGATCCCTTCCCACATAAACCTGTCCGCCCTGCACCTTGACACGCTTGCCCACCGCGTTCTCCACCCGGTTAACAAAGTGCTCCTTCTGAATACCCATTTTCTCAATCAGCTTAAGTATCAGGCTGTCTTCTATGGTAAGGAGGCTGTAGAGCAGATGTTCTTCTTCTATTTCCTGGTTGCCGTATTCATAGGCCAGCTTCTGGCACCGTTCCACGGCTTCCATGGATTTCTGTGTAAATTTTGAAATATTCATACACATTGCCCTCCTGTATCTGCATTTGTTTTATTTGTTCTATTACTACTATAACAATAGTGTGAACTGTTGTCAACACCTTTTTTTAATTAACGGTAACCAACTTCCGCAGGCACGATGTCCCCCCTTGTTTTCCCTCGAAAACAGAGGTACAATCTATAATATAATTATCCGTTCAGGGTAATTATGGAAATTTATAAATTTTTCTGAATATACATAAAAAAGGAAATCCCGCATATCATGAAGACAAAATCCTATGAAATCGACATGTGCAACGGTCCCCTAACCGGAAAATTACTGAAATTTGCCGTCCCTCTTATGTTTTCCGGCATCCTGCAGCTTTTATTCAACGCGGCCGATATTGTTGTTGTGGGCCGGTTTGCCGGCCATGAGGCTCTGGCCGCCGTAGGAAGCACAGGCTCCCTCATCAACCTGCTGGTAAACGTATTTATCGGCCTCTCCATCGGCACCAATGTCCTGGTTGCCAACTATATGGGCGCCAGACACGAAAAGGCGGTCAGCGAGACGGTCCATACCTCCGTCCTGCTCAGTCTCCTGTGCGGCACCTTTCTCATTTTCTTCGGCATCATTCTTGCCAAACCGCTCCTGACCCTGATGGGAACTCCCGATAACGTCCTGGGGCAGGCAGCGCTGTATATGCGTATTTATTTTGTGGGAATGCCCGCCACCATGCTTTATAACTTCGGCGCCGCCATACTGCGCGCCACAGGGGATACCCAGAGACCCCTGTATTTTCTGTTTGCCGCCGGCGTCATCAATGTGGTTCTCAACCTGATTTTTGTCATCTGCTTCCATATGGGTGTTGCGGGCGTTGCAACAGCCACCGTTATATCCCAGTGCGTTTCCGCACTGCTGGTGCTGCGCTGCCTGATTCATGAGACAGGATGCTTTAAGCTGTATCTGAATAAGCTCCATATTCATAAGGATAAACTGATCCAGATGATACGGATCGGGCTGCCGGCCGGAATGCAGGGCGCTGTTTTTTCCATTTCAAACGTCCTGATCCAGTCCTCCATCAATTCCTTCGGCTCCATCGCCATGGCGGGAAGCACTGCCTCCAGTAATCTGGAAGGCTTCGTCTATACCTCAATGAACTCCTTCTACCAGGCTTCCCTGAGCTTTACCAGCCAGAACCTGGGCGCCGGGAAAAAAGAACGTATCAACAAAATCCTCATTACCTGTGAGCTGCTCGTCTTCACTGTCGGGCTGGTCATGGGCAATGCCGCCTACTTCCTGGGAGACAGGCTGCTGCATATTTATTCTTCCGATCCGGAGGTCATCCAATACGGCCTGATGCGTATGCAGGTCATCTGTACGGTGTATTTCCTGTGCGGCATGATGGATGTCCTTGTGGGAAGCCTGCGCGGCCTGAATTATTCCGTGCTCCCCATGATTGTATCGCTGGCCGGGGCCTGCGGGCTGCGGATTGTCTGGATATTTACCATCTTCCAGTGGCACCGGAGCCTGTTTGTACTCTACCTGTCCTATCCGGTCACCTGGCTTGTAACCGCCATAGCCCATTTTATCTGTTTCATTGTTGTCAGGAAAAAATTAGAAAAAGAAAAATAACTGTACGGACGCCGGACAGTTACGAAAGGATAACCTATGAGCTGGGAAATTGATTTTTTAAACGCTGTACAGCATCTGCTGCGAAATGAATTTCTGGATGTGATTATGCCCTTTATTTCCGCTCTGGGAAATGCGGGTATTTTCTGGATCCTGCTTACCCTTGTGCTACTTATTATCCCGAAAACGAGGAAAACAGGCCTTGCCTCTGCCATTGCCCTGCTGATTATGCTCGTAACCGGCAATATGATCATGAAGCCCCTGGTAGCAAGGCTGCGGCCCTTTACCGTAAATACGGCCATTGAGCTGCTGATACCACCGCCGCTGGATTTTTCCTTCCCCTCAGGCCATACCTTTGCCTCTTTTGCTTCTGCAACTGCCATTATGAAAAACAACAGGCGTTTTGGCATACCGGCCCTGATCCTGGCGGCCTGTATCGCTTTCTCCCGCCTTTATCTGTATGTACACTATCCCACGGATGTATTTTTCGGACTTATCTTTGGTGTCCTTGCAGGTCTTGCCGGCTGTTTCCTGGCCAACAGGCTGGCGCCCAGGCTGCATATTTCCTGACCGATTCAGGGCGGCGGATTTCCATTGCCCTATAATTTTGCGCTGCCTCTTATTTCGGCCGGAAGCCAACGGAAAAGCCTGCCCGCCCCGTCGGCCGCAGGCAGAACCTTCCTATAAAATAATAAAAAAGCAGGATCTTCCATGTGGCGGAAAATCCTGCTTTCTTATTATTTTATTAGAATAACCGGCTGAATTATTCAGCTGCTGTTGTAGACTCTGTAGCTGTCTCAGTAGCTTCAGCTTCGGTAGAAGCAGTTTCAGTTGCTTCTGTGCTTGCTTCTTCAGTTGTAGCTTCTTCTGTTGTAGCTTCTACAGTAGCTTCGGTGGAAGCTGCTTCTGTGCTCTCTTCTACAGTAGACTCTACTTCAGAGCTTTCTGCTACGGAGCTTTCAACTACGGACTCAGTTGCTGCTACGGTAGATTCTGCAGGTGCTGCTGCATCGCTGGAACCACAAGCTACCATAAGAGCGGATGTCATAACTGCTGCTGTTAAAACTGCTACTAATTTTTTCTTCATAATTAATTCTCCTCCTAATCGAACGCTCAGCTGGATATCCGGCTGAATCTTTATTACGAAAATGAGAATAACATGTTTCTCTAAACTTGTAAATAGTTTTTATAAACTTTTTTAACAAATTATGAATTTCATAAGATTTTGTTCACAGTTCGTACACATTTATCGCGGTTTTCTCCATATTTATTCATATTTCTTTATTTTTCGCGGTTTTCAGGCAGCTGCAGCCGCAGTCAACGGCGGTTCCGCTGTGGAATTTATGTCCGTACTATGTTACACTTAGTGCAGATGCACCGGATTTACCCTGGTACAAAACACTGTATTTTCTTAAACTAACACAATGTTACTGTTCACGGTCAATGTACTGTATTAACTGATTTGGAGGGAATGCTATGTCTTCTTATTTACTGGAATGCTGCGTTGATTCCGCAGAATCCGCACTGCTGGCGGAAAAAGGCGGCGCCGACAGGCTTGAGCTTTGTTCCAACCTGATTATAGGCGGAACCACACCCACGCTGGCTCTTTACCGGCAGATCCGCAGGCACAGCAGCATACGGATCCATGCGCTGATACGTCCCCGTTTTGGCGATTTTCTTTATTCCCAGGAAGAATTCCAGATAATCCTGGAGGAAGTTAAACAGTTCCGCCAGGCAGGTGCGGAAGGTGTGGTTATCGGCTGCCTTACGCCTGAAGGAAGGCTGGATATGGAAGCCATGAAACAGCTGATGGAAGCGGCGGAGGGTATGTCCGTAACGCTTCACCGCGCTTTTGACATGTGCCGGGATCCGTTTGAGGCCCTGGAGCAGGCAAAGGCCCTGGGAATCAACACCATCCTCACTTCCGGCCAGGCTCCGTCCTGTCTGGAGGGCATTGAGCTTCTTAAGAAGCTTCAGGCGCAGGCCGGCCCTGATCTCACAATTCTGGCCGGCGCAGGCATTAACGCCGGCGCCGTACGCACACTGCTGGAGCAGACCTCCCTGACAGCCTATCATATGTCCGGGAAACGGATTCTGGAAAGCGGAATGCAGTTTCGTAACCCCCGGGTATCCATGGGCCTGCCCGGCATGAGCGAGTATGAAATCTGGCAGACCGATGAAAACGCTGTACGCGCCGTGCGCCGTCTTTTGGACGAGGCCGCCCGGTAATCCCTGCACAGCCATGTACGGCGGCTGCGCCCTGCCGTACCGACATGGGTTATCTTTAAAATGCTTTATAAAAAAACAGAAGCGCCGGAGCAGCCCTGCCCGGTACTTCTGTTTTTTTGATTCAATGTAACTGTTCTAAACCTCCGCGGCTGCTGCCTTACGCTTCGCACTTCCAGAAATACGCGCTGTAGGGCGCAAGCTGGCTTCCTCCGCCAAAATCGTGGTTTTCTCCTGAAATCAGATCCACCGCCATGCCGCAGCCCGCATCAAAGTGGGCCGTATATGGCTCGCTGTCCGCATTAATTGCCACAAGCACCCTTTCCCCGTCGGCAGCGCGTTCGAAAATACATTGCTTATTGGTAAGTACCACCGAACGGAATGCGCCGTAATTGAGCGCATGGGAGTTCTTTTTAGCCTCAGCCAGACGGCTGATGAATTCAGATAATTCATTTTCCACGGGCGCTTCGAAGCAGGCCCTCAGCGCCTGATCCCCTTCACTTTTATTTCCTTTGGCGCCCCATTCACTTCCATAATATACACAGGGAATTCCCGGCATGCCGAACATCAGCGCATAGATCAACGGCAGATGCTTCTCATTGGACAGGATGCTGGCAATTCTCGTAACATCATGGTTATCCACAAAGGAAAGCAGATGCAGCCCTTTGTAAAGCGTCCAGTTTTCAGGACCGAACTGTCTTAACAATGAATGGACAATTTCAAACAGGTTCATGCTGTTAAAGCTGGAATACAGCCCCTTATAACACTCATAATTAGTGGAGGAATGCAGCATGCCGTCATTCACCAGCACCTTATAATCCCCGTGCAGCATCTCTCCCACAAGGAAGAAATCCTCCTTCAGCCCGTCGCAGAAGCTGCGCAGCCGTCTTACAAAATCGTGATCCAGGCAGTAAGCCACATCCAGACGGAGCCCGTCAATATCAAACTCCTCCACCCACAGCCTGATGCTTTCAAAAATATGGTTGATGACCTCTTCATTTCGCAGGTTCAGCTTTACCAGATCGTAATTGCCTTCCCAGCCCTCGTACCAGAGGCCGTCATTGTAATTGGAGTTTCCTCCCAGATTAATGTGGAACCAGTTAAGATAGGGAGAATTCTCCCTGTTCTTCAGCACATCCTGAAAAGCCCAGAAGCCTCTTCCCACATGGTTAAACACCCCGTCCAGAACCACGCGGATGCCTTCCTCATGAAGCCTGGAGCAAACCTCCTTAAAATCCTCATTCGTGCCAAGGCGGCGGTCCACCTTCCTGAAATCCCTTGTATTGTATCCATGGGTATCGGATTCAAACAGGGGGGAAAAATATATGGCATTTGCCCCCAGCTTTCTGATATGTCCGATCCAGTCAATCACCTTCCGTATTCCCGCAGTCTCCGGCGCCTGCTGCGTCCCGTCGTTTTCAAACGGCGCTCCACAGAAGCCCAGAGGATATATCTGGTAAAAAACGCTTTCGTAAGCCCACATCGCTGTGTCCTCCTTTTTTCTTCTTTTCAGGGAAACCCGCAAAAAATCTCCGCAATAAAAGTTTCCCGTGCAAGTATAACATATACCGGTCGCACTTTCCACTGCTTTCCTCACAGGTATTTTTCCACGTATCCGGTGATAATTTTCCACTTATCCAGATGTGTGGATAACATAAATTCACAGTATTTTCCACTTCTATAAAAAGGGGTTTTTTGTGGATAAGGCTTCTGAATTATCCACATTGATTTACATAACTGGAGTAACCACAGGGTCATTTTTACTCAATATCGACCATCATGTGAAAATGTGCATAAGTACCAAATTTCTTATTTATTCGACATTATCTGCATAAGAAATCCCCAGTTTCCACATAGTTATCCACAATTCATGACGCCATAAACAAGTTTTCCACAGGACATTTCCGAAAAAAATCGTCTCCGTTTTTGGTAATCCGCACATTCCACAATTTTATCCACATCAACATAATAATTCCCTGAAATTTTATCTTTTCACAAAGCAAATCCTGTGCTATACTGATTTCCTGCCGCCGGAAAAGCGGCTGAAAGCAACCTGGAAAAGATACCTGATACAGGAGTATTTTTTATGATAAGAATCGGATCTCATGTAAAAATGGCAGGAAAGGAAATGCTGCTTGGTTCGGCGCGCGAAGCCGTGTCCTACGGGGCCAATACCTTCATGGTGTATACCGGCGCGCCCCAGAATACAAAGCGGAAGCCTGTCAGCGAACTGAATATAGATGCTGCAAAAGATTATATGAAACAGAACGGGATCGAGGATTTTGTAGTGCATGCGCCCTATATTATCAATCTGGCCAACACGGTAAATCCCGATACCTACTCCCTGGCTGTGGATTTTCTGGCGCTGGAGCTGGAAAGGACCGCCGCCATGGGCAGCAGCGTGCTGGTACTTCATCCCGGCTCCCATGTGGGCGCGGGAAGCGAGGCGGGCATCCGCCAAATCGTCCGGGGGCTGAATGCGGTGCTCACCCCGGAAACACCGGTATGTATAGCTTTGGAAACCATGGCCGGCAAAGGCTCTGAAATCGGTCGGAGCTTTGAAGAGCTTGCCGCCATCTATGACGGAGTCGCCTGCAATGACAAGCTGCGTGTATGCTTTGATACCTGCCATGTAAATGACGCAGGCTACGACATTGTGGATAACTTTGACGGGGTCATGGAGGAATTCCACCGGATACTCGGCAGGGAACAGATCGCTGTTTTTCATATTAATGACAGCAAAAACAGCCTGGGCGCGGCAAAAGACCGCCACGCCAATATCGGAGAGGGCACCATCGGCGCCGAAGCGCTGCGCTGTATCGTACACCATCCGGATTTCCCCGGCATTCCCAGGATACTGGAAACACCCTACCGTCCGGACCCGGAAAATCCTGACAAGACGCTCCCTCCTTATAAGGAAGAAATCGCATTTTTGTTACAGGAACCGTAAGATGCCCCACCTAAGACAGCAGGGTGCCTCTTATAAAACCCAGGCCGCCGGCAGAGTATTATCCTCCGCCGGCGGCCTGTGCTGTCCTTTACTATAGCCATTCGTCCCAGAAACGTTCCACCCGGCGGGCCACCTGATCCGCCGTTACCACTTCATAGGTGTCCCATTCTCTGGGGAACAGCCGCTGATAGGCCCCTCCCAGGAACCGGTCGTCCAGCAGGGCCACAATTCCCACATCCTCCGCCGTCCGGATCACTCTTCCTGCAGCCTGGAGCACCTTATTCATTCCCGGATACCGATAGGCATAATCAAAACCATTTTTTCCCATGGCATCAAAATAGCTCTTCAGTATCTCCCGTTCATTACATACCTGGGGAAGCCCGGTCCCTACAATGATCGCGCCGATCAGGCTGTCGTTCTTCAGATCGATGCCCTCACTGAAAATACCGCCCATTACACAGAAGCCCAGCAGGCTCTTTTCCTGCTCCTCCTCAATCTCCATATGGATCATATCCCCCAGCTCACAGCCTCTGTTCCCTTCGAAACGCCCGAGGAACTGTTCTCTGTCCTCCTCACTCATAATATCCTCCTGAATGATGCATTCTTCTTTTTCCTCATCCAGGAAATATTCTTCGTAAGCCTCATACACATTTTGCAAAAAGGAATGGGAGGGGAAGAAAATCAGATAATTTCCATAACGCATTTTTGTAATTTCATGCAGATAGGTTGCTATATTGATATACTCCGTTTTGGAGCGCCTGGTATATTTGCTGGTTACATCGCTTCCTATATATAGTGCTTTTTTCTTGGGATTAAAGGTTGACTGTGCATAAACCTCATAATCTTCCTTATTCCCGCCCAGAAGGCTCTTATAATACTGAATGGGCAGCAGCGTGGCTGAAAACAGGATAGTGCTGCGCGCCCGTTCCATACATTCCTTCAGATTTACGGAAGGATTCACGCAGAACAGCTTGACCAGGAAGCTGTCATCCTCCTCCAGCTCCGTATAGATGACATAATTATCATCCAGCCTGTCATACATCTCAAGGAAATGGGAAACTTCAAAATAAAAATCCAGTACATCCTCCCTGACAGGGCTCTCATCATGATCCTCCAGGTATTTCTCCATGGTTTCCGAAAGACGCTCCACTGCCAGCACAAAACTGTCTATGGAAGACACCACCTGGCAGCCTTCGCATTCCCGTTTCAGCGGAAGCAGCTCCCTGCTGCATTTATCCAGCTGATGCTCCATTTTGGAATCATATTCCTTAACAATTTTCTTCAGCGCAAGGAAATCCTCCTTCACAAGCACTGCGCTGTACATTTCACGTCCCCGTTCCACCAGATTATGCGCCTCATCAATCAGGAAAAGGTACTGTCCCTGCACTCCGTCACTGAAAAACCGTTTTAAATAAACATGGGGATCAAACACATAATTGTAGTCACATATGATTCCATCGGAGAACAGGCTCATGTCCAGGCTCATTTCAAAGGGACAGACCTTATATTTCCTGGCATAGGTTTCCACCATCTCCCTGTTATAGTGGTCCTCATGGGTGAGCAGATCATAAATAGCTTCGTTGATCCTGTCATAATGGCCGTCCGCATAGGGACAGGCGCCGGGATTGCACTCTGTTTCCTCCATAAAGCATATCTTTTCCTTGGCCGTCAGGATTACTGTCTTAAAACGCAGCCCCTTATCACGCAGCAGCTGGAAGGTATTGTCCGCCACCGTGCGGGTGATGGTCTTGGCTGTCAGATAAAAAATACGCTCTGCCTTTCCCTCTCCCAAGGCCTTTACCGCCGGGAATACGGTGGAAAGTGTCTTTCCTACGCCGGTAGGCGCCTCAATGAACAGTTTCCGCTTGTGGACAATGCTCTGGTATACATAGGTGGCAAGCTCCTTCTGCCCCTCCCTGTAGGGAAAAGGAAAGGCCAGCTGTCTTATGGACGCTGTCCTTGCCTCCTGCCACTGACTGGAAAAATCCGCCCACTTCTTATATTCCTCCAGAATGCCGATGAACCACTCTTCCAGCTCCGCTCTGCTGTGCGTACTGACAAAATACCGCAGTTCTTCCGTTTCCATATTGCAATAGGTCATACGCACCTTCATCTGTGCGCTGTCATGATCTGCGGCATACATGAAAGCATAGCACTTCGCCTGCGCCAGATGCACATCCACCGGCCCCTTCATTTTCTCCAGTTCCCGGTAGGTTCCCTTAATCTCATCTATAGTCACGGTTTCTCCGTTTATTACGCCGTCGGCCCTGCCCTCTACGATCAGATCATAGGACGGTGTATTCCACACATAACGCATAACCACCTCTGCCTGATATTCCGATCCCATTCTACGCTGTATCATACGGTGTATCCGTCCGCCCTCTGCCATTGCATTGTCAGGCGCTGCCTTTTTCCGGTTGTCTATACTGCCGCTGCGCAGGATAAATTCCACCAGATTGCGCACAGATATTCTTATT
This sequence comes from Clostridium sp. KLE 1755, assembly GCF_000466465.2. Taxonomy (NCBI): domain Bacteria; kingdom Bacillati; phylum Bacillota; class Clostridia; order Eubacteriales; family Clostridiaceae; genus Clostridium; species Clostridium sp. KLE 1755. The sequence goes on along the minus strand of NZ_KE992683.1, from coordinate 23,356 downwards.
TCCACGTTAAGCCGTCCTCCTTATTTGTTGCCTGTAAAAAGAATCAAAAAACTCCCTATAAAGATAGTACACACTTCTTTACAGGGAGTCAAATCCATTATGCTTTGGAAAGACAGTTAACCGGCCATTGCAAATTTTCTGAGGTAGTTTTCAAATTTTTTATCGTACCCATGGCAGGATACGGTTAACACACGGGTAAGGTCCAGGCCATAAACACCAAGAATAGATTTAGCGTCTACTACATAGCTGTTATACGCTATGTCAATATCGAAATCATACCTTGAGGCTTCATTTACAAATTCCTGCACCTCGTCCGGTCTCAGCACAATTTTATACTGATTGATTCCATTCATACTTACCACACACTTTCATCCTTTCATAAAATAGAAACTGCTACAAACACGGCATTTTCGCCGTGTACCTTCTTAGATTTATCATATTATACAGCATTGGCGGTAAATGTAAACCCCCCATTTTTCTACATAAAATGACAGTAAATACGGCCATACTGCATAATGTCACCCGCGGAGCAAAATCAAACTCCTTTCTTTGTTTAAAAGTGTGATACCCGGCAGTTACCGGCTTTTCCGCCGGCCTGTCTTCTGCTCATTGTTTACAAATTCCACCATATATTCTTGGAACCTGTAAGGAAGCATCTGTCGCTGCAGTTTCTCATTTTCCCTTTCCTTTATCGTTATCTTACGGCAGAAATACCTGAAAAGTTCCTGAATCTGCCTTTCCTCCTCGCTAAACTCCAGATCCTGTTTCTCCGGCCCGTTCTCCATTCCCGCCAAAAACCAGGGCTTACCGGCCTGATGGATTCCATAAAGCTTCCTTCCCTTATCAAAGATAATGAAATTCTCTTTTGGAAAACGATCTGCAAAATGGGGCATCATAAACGGCACCACATTATTCTTCGGCCCTATTTCCCCAAACAGGATGCCTCCGGCCGTTTCCTCAAACCTGAGGAAACCCAGCAGATGATGGGCCTCATTCCCGGCCGCCCTGCTCAGTTCAAAAGCACGGTGGACATAGCGGTTTCCCAGATGATCCATCAGGCTGCCCCGGATCCGTCCCTTCAGCCCTTCCACAACAGTCTGGTAGACAGCCTGCCCTTTATCCGTTTCCCAGGAAGACAGCGCATAACAGATCTGTTCATAGCATTCCTCCCCAAACCTTGTGAGTATCGTCCGTCTTACCTTGTCTGCCTTCTGTATGTCCGGCACAATTTCCCTGTATTCGGCAAATAAACACAGATTTCCTTCCTCTCCCAGCTGAATCCGCGTACTGTCATGATCACATTTCTGCGCATAAGCCTCATATATTCCCGTAAAAATCCCCTCCTGGGAATCCTCACATATCAGTATCTTTTCCATATGCCATCCACCTGTCTCCATCACCTGTAACTGTTAGACCCGGAGGGTACTTAATAAGCCATTCCCGCCGCCTGTCTGATTTCCTGCCGCTGCGGGGCAAAACGGACATCATCAAACAGGGAAAGCTGTCTGTAGGTCATGCCACCCGCCTCCGCGGGAAGCTTTTCCTTCACCGCCAGCAGATTCCGTGTGATATAATCCTCTTCTATCTTCGTTTTATACATCATATGACCGCTGCAGGTAATAAAATACAGCGCCCGCTTCAGTACGACTCCTATCCGCTTCAAATCCTCAAAGCACAGGTTCCCGTTTCTTCTTGCCTTTACAATCCGCTGCGCACTCTTCACCCCGATTCCCGGCACCCGGAGAAGGACCTGGTAATCCGCCCGGTTGACCTCCACAGGGAAAAATTCCAGGTGGCGCAGCGCCCAGTCCTCCTTGGGGTCAAGAAGCACATTAAAATTAGGCCTTTTCTCATCCAGCAGCTCATCGGCACGGAAGCCGTAAAAACGCAGCAGCCAGTCCGCCTGATACAGCCTGTGCTCCCGCAAAAGCGGCGGCCCTCCCGGCAGCGCCGGAAGATCCTTATCCTCATTCACCTGTACGAATGCGGAATAAAAAACCCGCTTCAGGCTGAACTTATCATAAAGGTTCTGCGCCACCGACATTATCTGGTAATCATTCTCCGGCGTAGCCCCGATAATCATCTGCGTGGACTGTCCTGCGGGCACAAAAACCGGCGCATGCCTGTATACGGCCACTTCATTCTTATTGACGGCAATTCCATTCTGTATGAGGCGCATGGGCGTGAGGATATTCTTCCTGTGCTTATTGGGCGCCAGCTTCTTCAGGCCCTCCGCCGTAGGCAGCTCCAGGTTTATGCTCATCCTGTCCGCCAGGAAGCCCGTCATCCTCACCAGCTCCTGATTGGCCCCGGGGATTGCCTTCACGTGAATATAGCCCTGGAAATTATATTCCCTGCGCAGCTTATACAGCGTCTGATACAAAAGCTCCATGGTATAATCCGGACTGTAAAGGATTCCGGAGCTTAAAAAAAGCCCCTCTATATAATTGCGCCTGTAAAATTCTATGGTTAACCTGCAAACCTCATCAGGCGTAAAAGATGCCCTGGGCACATCATTGGAGCATCTGTTCACGCAGTATTTGCAGTCATAAATGCACTCGTTGGTAAACAGGATCTTCAGCAGGCTGATACAACGCCCGTCCCCGGAAAAGCTGTGGCATATCCCCGCCTTAATGGTATTGCCCATACCTGTCCCGTCTCCCTTTCGTTCATTTCCGCTGCTGGTGCATGCCACATCATACTTTGCAGCATCCGTAAGAATACCCAGCTTATCCATAATGCTCATCTGTCTGTCGGCTATTGAGTAATCCATATTCCTGTCTCTCCGCTCAAACGGCGCCGTATTTTAAGCGCCTTTTATCGAACATTTGTTCTCTTTTACCATATTATAGTACATATGTTCGATTAACGCAAGCCCCAAAATAAATTTGAATCCTGCATGAATTTATCTCCTGCCTAAAATTATCTTCCGTATGAAACTGCCTCCTGTCGCTGCCGAAGTTGATTACCCTATCAAAAAACGACTGCCGAAGCTTACTGCGGCAATCTTTTTTTATAACAGCTTATATGTTTGACAAAAGAAAAGTTACTAGTAAATTGCGAAGATAGCTGGAGCAAGCTAGGATACAAAAAAACGAATATTGAAGATTTATGTGCAAAAGCAGGAATATCAAAAGGCGCATTTTATTTATTCTATGCTTCAAAAGAAGAACTATTTTTTGATGTTATAATGAGAATCCAAACTAAATTAGTTTATTTGACCAAAGCAACACTAGGTGAAACACCTACAAAGGAAAGTTTGTGTAATACTCTAAAGTTGATTTATAGAGAATACATTAAAATACCTTTCATCTTAGAAATGAATTCTCCAGATTTTATAGCATTTATGAATAGACTGCCTAAAGAAAAAATTGAAGAATTAGCATTTCACGGTGATAATGATATTCGTAATATCATCAAGGATTCTAAGCTACAATACAAGATAAATGAAGACAAGGGTAACTCTGCATTTGCTATTCTATTTATGCCGAATTCTAATAAAGAAAAATTGCCATATAATCATTTAGAAGTGGTTGACTTTATGATAGAAGTTTTAATTGAAAGTGTATTTGAATAAAAAGGAGGAATTCAAATGAACAACGGATTAGAAGGATTAAATAAATTCAGAAATTATCTGATTAAGAATTGTAAACATCTAAATACTGGCAGGTCACCTGTTTTTATTTCAATAAGTTTAATTGCAGGCATTTCTCTTGCTGCTGGCAGTGTTTTGTCAGCTCCAAAAACAACCGCTGGGCAAATCTGCTTTGGTATAGGTTCGGTTACTGCTGTTCTAAATGGCGCTCAATTAATTTGTAAAAAGTATATTTAAAAACTTTGCAAAGATTTGAGGTGATAAAATGCAAAGGTCAGTAATAAAAAAATATGGAATATATTCAACTTTTCTATTTGTTGTAATATTTCTATCGGTATTATCTGTTGTGTTAATACTGACAGGGATTTTATTCCCAACAGGAATGATACTTTTTGAAATAGGGCTATTTGAGCAAATATTTCAATATTATGATTTTACCCCAAATGTGCAAGTTAACCTTGGGGTTTTAGAATTACCAACTTTTTTAAATATTCCTATTAGTATAATTGTTGGCATTGCTTTGGTTTATATTGGAAAAAAGACTTATATGACTTTACGAAAATATCTATTGTATGTAAAGAAAATATGAGACAATATCAAACTTGATAAAAAGTATCATAGTAAAGCAGGTGAAACTATGGGAAAGTTGTAGTAATAACATTTAAAAACGATGAAGAGCAAGTTTTTCAACAAACAGTAGATTGGCTGTCTAAAAAATTTCCATGTTTCCCTATTACTACCTATGAAAAAGAATATGCTTTTACCATAGAACCTTTTCCAGAACATTTATGACCAAAAAGGGAGAATGTATATATTTGACCGCAAAAGAATTTGACCTCTTATACTTTCTCTTTTGCCATAAAGGACAGGTATTTACGAAAGACCAATTATATGAAAATGTCTGGGGCTTTCACAATGCCCCAGAGGGAAGCAACCTTACATCATTCATACGAAAGCTAAGAAAGAAGATAGGGCCGTTCCCAGACAATCCACAATACATACTGACTGTCTGGGGTGCCGGCTATAATATATGTATTTTTACTAACCTTAACAGCCCATACCATCATACCGCCAATAAAATTAATGCGCGGCGCTTTATTCGATGGCAGCCAGGCCGCTTCCCCAGACCGCTTCCCCATCCTCAGACAGGGCTGTAAAACCAATTACATATTTTTTACCGAATTCATCATACTGCCTGCACACGATTCCTTCATACGTATCCTCACCGAGCGTAATTTTTATATGGTGATCCTCTGAAAGCTCCCAGCTCCCGGTACAGGCTCCCTCGACTCTACCGTCAGAATATAGGGTTATATTTACCGATTCCTCCATTTGTGTGGTTATCTGCCGGCCATGCTTAAGCAGTTTATATCTGCCCGGCACTGCCTTTTCTTCATACGCCTCCGGATCCTCGCCCGCATAACGGTAAGGTGAGATAACCGGCCAGCCTTCTTCGTTGAAGAACATTCTATGTACCCGTACCTCATGGTTTTCCCCCATATTTTCAAACCTCGTATGGAAAATAATAAAATAATCTCCTGTTTCTTCATCAAAATATGTAGAGTTATGTCCCGGGGAAACAAGGCCCCTGCGGTTTTTGCCGTCTTCGCCTTCCTGCCAGGTCCATTTGTAATTTCCTATCAGCTTCACTCCATACTGCTCCGCTGTCCGATCATCAAAAAAGCTTCCGCCAGGGCCGGCACAGTCTATCATATCGTGTCCCGCGCTGTCATAATACGGTCCGTCCGGTGTTCTGGAACGACATACCCTGATGTTATAGCCGCCGTCCGACGTCAGGCCGCCAAAGGATAAAAACATGTAATAATACTCCGTATCCGGATTGTACTGCACATAAGCCGCCTCTATACGCAGATGATTCCCTCCGAGCAGCTTCTTTCCATAGCCTGGCTGCAACGGCAGACCGGTATTCTCATCCATCTCCAGCGCAAAAATCCCTCCTGAATAGGAGCCATATATCATCCAAAGACGGCCGTCCGCATCATAAAACACACAGGGATCCACCACATTGGGCTGCTTAGTTGCATCATAAGGATTTCCGTCCTCACTCTTTCCTGCCATACCTGATTTCAGGAAAATTCCTTTGTCCGAATAAGGACCCTCAATACTGTCGGAGACCGCCAGCCCCATGCAGGAAAGCGGGGAGCTCCCTTCACAGTTGCAATAATACATATAATATTTTCCATCCTTCAGCCTGATAACATCCGGCGCCCAAAAGGTATCCGTCTTTGCCCACTCAAAGGCCTCCGGCATTTCATTCATGGCATCCGGTATAATAGGATTTCCCTTTGTCACTCCGCTCCCAATCAGGCTCCAGTTCATTAAATCCTGCGATTTTGCCGCCGCAAGATGGGAACCGAAAATATAATAGCTTCCATTGTCCTTCACAATGGAAGGATCATGCACCGTCACATTTTTAAAGCCAATATTTTTATCTTCTTCGGCAGTCAGGCGAATATTATCAAAGTTCTCTTCCGTCGTGCCGCACCCCTGCAGAATACCCAGCAGGAATACAAGTACGCACAATAATGCTATTTGTTTTCCCGATCTCTTTCTTCCTTTCATTCTTTGCCCTCCTAAATCACTTTCTAAACTATCAACAAATAATTAAATTAATTTTGTATTATATAAAATAATATCAAATTAAACACTAAGTTTCAACTATAAATTTATGGATAAATACAAATATCAGATAATTATTGTACATTAATTTTATTTTTTATAAAATATTTTATTATTTCATATTTTTACAATTTAATTTTGCAGCCAATTTGGGCAACAAAAAAACTCCCTCCCGGGCAGCAAGCGTCTTTTTCACTTGTCTGTCCGGAAGGGAGCACAGCTCCTGCAGTATTCTGCCGTACCTTTAACCAGCCCTTCAGTGCTCCGTTTCCTGTTCCACCGATTCATTCATTGGGCTGTAATTAATTCTTACGGAAATATCCTGATTGTAATTGCCAAATCCTTTGCCAAAAATGGTCAGTCCGCCCACATGCGCCGCATCCTCCGCAACCTCCATTTTAAACTTTATCACACTCTTATAATCTAAATTAAAATCCTTTACAGAAATATCCGATACCTGCAAGCCGTCTATAAAGGTGCCGGATTTATTAATGACGAGAATCTTCAGCAGGCCATACTGATTCCAGTTGGGGTACCACCAGTCAGGCGTAAATACTCCTCTTACGCTGCCAAAATCTCCCGGGCTTGTCCATTGTGCGATTTTCATGCCATTTAAGATAAAGGATATGTCCGAGGGCCATATATCGTTGACGCCGGGCGCCTCCGAACAGATTTCCAGTGAAATGGTAATCTGATCGATTTTCTGCGCACAGGGAATAAAATTCGGTATCATATACTCTACAAAGCCCTGTGTAAACCACAGCATATCCGCATTATATCTGTCAGGATGTGCGAAATACCTTACGTCGTCCACTTCGCCGATAATCGCATTGCCTGAAGCGAGGCCGCATGTAGGATATACCTTATAATCTGAAAAATGTCCCACCTTAATATCAGTCTGATACACATTTTTATCATCAGCCCGGCCATCCAGATCGACCAGGATTTTATCCAGATGCACAAAGCATTTCTTCTGGTTGCCGTGTCCGGCAGATTCATTGGAAATACTTACCAGACCGCATTCCTCCAGCTTCTTTATATGGCCTGTCAGGGCTCCATTGCTGATATTCAGTCTGCCTGCCAGTTCATTCATGTTCATCCCGCGGTTTTCCAAAAGCGCTTCAATAATTTCTATACGGACTTCTGAACCGAGCGCCTTAAAAATATCCAGCCCTTCCTTCAGCGATTTGATATGCAGCATCTGACTCACCTATACTTTTCATTTATTTTAGTAATACCTAAATTAATATGTGTTTATTATAACAGCTTTAAGGGATTAGTCAAATAAATAAGCTTTCAGATAATAAATACCGAAAAAACGGGACATAAAAAAGCATGGCTTTTCCTCCATGCTTTTTCCAAATTTACAATCGTTTTACCGTCATGACGCCGCAGCCCTTTTCATACACAGCTTCATACGGCAGCGGCGGCCTGCCAGCGCTGCCGCGTATACAGCACATACCTTTTCCCCGAACTGCCCCGCTCCGAATTCCAGCCCTGTGCGGACCGCTCCTGCGGACAGGAAATTTCTCCAGGCCGTGTCCCCTGCAATTTTCAGGATTTCATCCCTGAATTCTTCATAGGTTTCATACTGAAAACCATTTTCATTCCCTTTTACAATGCCCTCCACACAAGGGTCTTTTCTGCATATTACAGGAAGGCCGCTGGAAAGCGCCTCAAGATAGGTAATTCCCTGGGTTTCACTCTGGGAGGCGCTGACGAACATGTCACCCGCCCGATAGTAAGCCGTTGTTTCCTCCGGGGAAACCATTCCTGTAAAATGAATGCGGCAGCTGTTCTTCTGCAGATCCGCCAGTTCCTCCAGTTCTTTTCTGTAGGGCCCGTCACCCACAATGAGAAGCTCCATATCCTCACGGTTAATCTGTCCGAAAAAGCTTATGATTTCTTCAATATTTTTTTCTTTGGCAAGCCTTCCCAGGACGAGGAGAACCTTTTGTCCTTCACCGATTCCATATTGCTCCCTGATTCTGTTTCTGTCCTCATCCACCTGCTCCCAGCTTACGGGAAGGAAACGTTCCAGACGTATACCCGTGGGAATTACCGCCACCGGACGTTCCACGCCATAGGATTCCAGCAGCTTCTTTACTTTTGCGGTGGGGGCAATGACAAAATCGGTTTTCTCCAGGATAAAACGTGAGAACCAGGCCGCCGCCTGCCTGCCCCAGGGCCTTCCGGCGCTGAAATAGTGGGTATAATCCTCATACACCGTATGATACGTATGCACCACCGGAATCCCAAGCTCCCCGGCTATTTTCCTGGCAATCAGGAAGCTGCTGAACTCACACTGGGAGTGAACGAGATCCGGCTGCCATTCGATCAGCTCCTCATAAAGGCTGCTGCCCGGAAAGCAAACGGCTCTGGCGCCGGGATAAATCCTGCTGATATCCACAGAACGCATATAATAAACATCATCTTTTTTATAGGAATGCCCACAGTCGGAAAGAGTGGCAACCCTCACCTCATGGCCTCTTTTTACAAGTTCTCTTTTCAAAGTCAGAACGGATGTAACAACACCGTTAATAACAGGTTCATACCAGTCAGTTGTAATCAAAATTCTCATATTATGCTCCCCTCTGTGCTCTAGTGATCTCTATTTTTACAGAAGCTGCAGGTTTTTGCTTTCTGTCTTATCCTCCGCAAATAAACCGTCATAAATCCCTGCCAGCGCATCGCCTATTTTGGTGATGCTGTTTTCCTGCACCAGCCGGTACGCCTCTTCGGTCAGCCTGGGAAGCCTGCCTTCCAGAATATCCGGAAGAAGCCTTGCAAAATCTTCCTGCCCCCTGCCTTTATATACGGTCCTGCCATGCTCCAGCCAGCCTTCATATACGGGGATATCCCTTGTCAGCACGGGCGTTTCCATGGCCATTGCCTCCAGCATCACAATCCCTTCCGTTTCCTCCAGCGTTGGGAAGAAAAACAAATCGCTGCCGCTGTAGGCATCCATCAGCTCTTCCTTGCTCACAAACCCGGGAAACTGAAGATTGGGAAGCTGCGTCCTCACAGCCTTTCTTATCTTTGCTGGAATCAGCGCGGACGGCGTGGAGCCAAACCAGATAAAATCATACTGGGGATACCGTTTTGCCATCTCGACAAAATCCAGGATTCCTTTTCTTTCTATATAATGTCCCACGCCCAGAACGACTTTCCGGGATGAGGCGAGGCAATAAGCATCGCGGAACCTTTTGGCTCCCTCCTCACTCCTCTTATATGCAGCCAGATCAATTCCGTTTGATAATGCAACCACCGGCTTTTTTAATCCATAGGTGTTCAGAAGGCGTGCAGAGTAAGGAGTGGGGGTGATAATCACATCACCGCTTTCATAACACCGTTTAATCCACCGTTTAAACAGCCCCGCCGCCAGATTGGATCCCGTAAAAGAATTCCTGAAATCCTCCATGGTGGAGTGCCCGTAATAAACCACCTTTTTCCCCTGCATCCTTGCCTTCAGCCCCATCCACAGGGAATCGGGAAATACGGTATTCAGCTGAACAATGTTGTAGTCCTCTCCGGGATCATGTGTATAAGGAATCCCCGCATTCTGCAGCGCGCGCGCCTGATGCTCCATTGCGCGGCCCACGCCGCTTTTCCCTGCCAGCTTCATACCGCCGTTGTAAAGTAATACCTTAAGCATACCTGCACCCTCTTTCCCTTTCGCCTATCTGATAAGTTGAAGCACCTGCGTAAACAGCAGCTGCAGTCCCAGGGAATATGCCGCAATTGACAGCGGTTTTCCCAGAAGAATGATAATTAAAAATTTTTTAAATGACATGGAAGTCACACCGGCCAGAAAGCACAGCAGATCATCCGGCGCCGCCGGGAAAAAGATTGCCAGTGCAAACCATTTATCAAAGGTTCCGTTTTCCATCCATTTCAGATATTTCCCATATTTCTGTCCATCAGCCGCCCGTTCCACAGCCTTCATTCCCAGCCGCCTTGAAATCAGGAACGCACAGGCCGATCCGATACAGATTCCTACATAATTATATATAAAGCCCCACAGCGGCCCGAAAAGCAGCACGCCGCCCAGGCATGACACCCCGCCCGGAATGATTGGCACCACTACCTGTACCACCTGTATCAATACAAAAATCAATGGCCCCCAGATACCAAAGGGCTTCAGGAACTGCTCCATTGCTTCCTGGGAGGTAAACAGCCCCTTCTGCATTCCGTATACCGTAAATGCCACGCAGAAGGCAATCCCCACTGCCGTAATCAGATACGAGGGCTTAATCAGCATTTTCCTGTTTTCCAGCTTTACTTTATTGTATTGTGCCTTTTTTACTCCTGCCGCATATTCCATACCTTACTCCTGTTCTGTCTGTGAACTTTTTTACTTATCTTTCCTTCATTTCCTATATCGTAACAGCCAAAGCTTAAAGAAGAGTCCGGTAATTTCTAAATATTTCTTTAACAAAACTGGTATTTTAGCTTAATTGATAAAAAGAAATGCCTGAATATCAATAAAAGCAACTATTATGAAAGGCATGAACGTTTTCTACTAAATTAAATATAGTTTTATTCAACTAATATGTAGCTTTTATTAAAAGAATATATTAAAATAATAAAATAGTAAGAAAGGGGATATTTATTATGATTAAACGAAAAAAGTTGTTATTACTTATTTCCTTCACTGTTTCAGTTAATGCTTTTTTACTGGCAGGATGCGGTGCAAAAACCGACGAAACAAAGGAAACAGCAGTAGTAAGCTCCATTGAGGAAACATCTTCCGAAGAAGAAAGCACAACACAGTCACCTGGTATTGAAACAGCCGCCGAAGAGACCAGTACGGCCTCCAATACTGAATCGGCTACAGTCGAAGAGGACGATTCTCTCAATTTAGAGATTCTGGATCAGATGAACGAATTGAATGAAAAGGGTGAATTCCTGGAAGCAATAAAGGCTACGGAAGGAATGAACAAAGATGGTGATTCCGCGCCGAAAATAATTGCCTTAAGGAACGAAATCATAAGAGGAAATGAGGACTATTTTAAAAGTCAGCTTACCGCTGCATTTGAAAACAGAGATTTTTATATGATCGAAGTATTATCAAACTTCTTTGAACTGACTGAGGAACAGAAGCAGGAATATGACTTTGTCAAAAAATTACAGGGTGAGTATGTTCCTGATGATGCACAGGACAGCGGCGTAAGCGTAATAATCACAGGGTATGAAATACAAATCAACGATACCGTCGATATGTTCTCCTTCAAAACGTATTCCTCTATCGAAGGGTCTGCTTACTTGTCCAAACGTTTGGTATTAGATAATGGAGGAGAGGTTGAAGATGTCAACCCCGGTCTCATCTCTATTAACCAGGATAACGGAACATCTAAAAAATACATTTCCGCTGCTGGCCAGGAGCATCAGAAAAAAATAGAAGAAAAAATGAAAGCGGAAGAAGAAAGCAAAGCACAGGCAGAACGGGAATATCTGGCAAATGAGCCCCGTGTCGGCATGACATCCGAAGAGGTTTTAAAATCAAATTGGGGAAAGCCAAATGATATAAATAAAACCACCTATTCCTGGGGTGTCAAGGAACAATGGGTTTATCCGGGCAATAAATACATCTATATTGAGGATGGCATTGTTACGGCTATTTCCGAATAAATTATTTGTTAACCTTCAAAATTATTAAGAAAACAAGGCACAGCATCTTCCTAAACCAAACCGGAATATGCTGTGCCTTGTTATTATCTTTTTGCGGTCGATTCCTGCTCCAGCAGCTCTCCGGCGAACACCTTATGCTGATGCCCGCTCCTCCCGGCCAGGATATCAAACAGAAGCTTCACGGAGGCCTCCGCGATATGCTGTATCGGCTGTCGGATGGTGGTCAGCGTCGGATTATAATAGCTGCACAGCTCAATGCCGTCGAAGCCGGCCACCGAATAGTCCTCAGGCACCCTTTTGCCCGCTTCCACAATGGCCCTGCAGGCTCCCACGGCCATGGTATCCGAAAGAGCGAAAATGGCAGTAAACTCTTTTCCGGAATCCAGCAGCTCCCTGGTGAGGACATAACCGCTTTCCATGGAGTAGGATTTGATTTCCGGACGCATGTGGCGGATCAGATCCTCGTCCGGCTTGATTCCGTGGTCCTTAAGGGCCTTACGGTAACCGTTCAGACGCATCCTGCCGATACTCGCATCATTGGGCTGGGCTGCGAGTATGGCGATTTTCTCATGTCCCTGACGGATAAGGAAATCCGTCATCCGGTAGCCTTCCTTCTCATCGTCCACCGAAAGGGAGGAGTAATTGTCATGATGCATTCCGTCAGGCGCACAGCCTACGGTGGACAGTATGAAGGGGATACGCAGCTTATGCAGCTTCTCCTCGGAGTGGGAAAAATATCCGCCCAGGAATATAATTCCCGCCAGGCGTTTTTCCTTCACCAGCTCCAGGGCCACATCCACTTCATCCTCATTGAATTCCACATGCCTGATTACCATGGAATATTTTTTCTTCTTTATTTCATCTTCCATTATCTGTATGGCATCCGCAAAAAAAGGATTGGTAATTCCCTTAACCAGCACCGCCACGCACTTTCCGTCCGTACGCTTCAGATTTCTGGCGCTGTTGTTGGGAATGTAGCCGTACTTCTGAATGGTGTCCATAATCATTTTCTTCGTTTCCGGATTGATGTCCGGATGGTTATTGATGGCTCTGGATACCGTGCTGACTCCTACCTTGCAGATTCTGGCAATATCCTTGATTGTGATCTCTTCCACATCTTCTTCTATCCTCATATTCAAACACCCGTCCCCCGCTCAAGCAGGTATTTTCTACGGATTCCGACAGGAAACCCTGATTTATTTTGCAACAGTCCAGGACGTCCCAAACTGCCACTTTATTTTAAAGGACAAATGTGGGGTAAGTCAACCGTATCCTTTTATCGCGGCACTTATCCTGCAACGGCTCAGCCTTTGTCTGAACTGTTGCATTATCCTTTCACCGCCCCGGCAACAACACCCTCAATGATATATTTCTGGCACGCCAGGTAAAATATGATGATGGGAATGATGGCAAGCACCAGGACGCCCATCATGGCTCCCATATCAATGGAGCCGTAGCCGCCTCTCAGATACTGGACTGCAATGGGAATTGTCTTGTACTTTGTCATATCCAGCACCAGGTACGGAAGCAGGTAATCGTTCCATATCCACATGGCCTGCAGTATGGCAACCGTAATACAGGTAGGCTTCAGAATCGGCATAACAATCCGGAAAAAGGTCTGCAGGGGCGTACAGCCGTCAATCATGGCCGCCTCTTCTATTTCCAGGGGAATGCTTTTCACAAAGCCGCAGAACATGAATACCGACAGCCCGGCGCCGAAGCCCAGGTAAACCACCACAATGCCCAGCGGATTTCCAAGATGCATCATATCCGCCAGCTTGGACAGTGTAAACATTACCATCTGGAAGGGCACAATCATGGAAAACAGGCAAAGGAAATACAGCGCTGTGGTAAATTTATTTTTTACCCGGGAAATATACCATGCGCACATGGAAGTGCAGATGATGATAACCGCCACCGAAAGAACCGTAATGAAAAGAGAGGTCCAGAAGGCGTCGATAAACCCTGTTTTCTTGATGCCGTTCACATAGTTTTCCAGCCCCACATACATCTTGCCCGAGGGAATGGCAAAGGGCTTTCTGCTGATATAGGCCTTTTTCTTAAAGGAGTTGATGAGCACCAGCACAATGGGAAATACATAAATCAAAGAAATCAGCGAAAAAACAAAGGTAAGGACTCCGCCGTGTTTTGCTTTTCTTGCATTCATTATTGCTGTACCTCCTTCCTCCGGGTGATCTTATTCTGCGCCAGCGCAATGATGGCTACCAGAATAAAGAATACCACCGCCTTCGCCTGGCCTACGCCCTCCCAGCCGGTCCGGCCGTAGAAGGTATTGTAAATATTCAGAGCCAGCATTTCCGACATCTTCGAGGGCTCCCCGTTGGTCAGCGCCAGGTTCTGGTCAAACAGCTTAAAGGAGTTGGTAAGCGTCAGGAAGGTGCATATGGTAATGGAAGGCATAACCATGGGAATCGTTACATTCCTGAGAATCTGCCTGGCATTGGCTCCGTCGATTTTTGCCGCTTCAATCAAATCTCCTGAAATATTCTGGATACCGGCAATATAGATAATCATCATATAACCAATCTGCTGCCAGCACATCAGTACGATCAGCCCCCAGAAGCCATAGGTTGAGGAATAGGTCAGCGTCCTGTTAAAATACAGCAGGATGCCGTTTAAGAGCAGCTGCCAGATGTAGCCCAGAATGATGCCGCCGATCAGGTTCGGCATGAAAAAAACTGTTCTGAAAATATTGGTTCCCTTAAAGCCCTTCGTCAGAAGCAATGCCACCGTAAAAGCCAGTACATTGATCAGGATCACCGATACTACGGTAAACAGGGCCGTATACCAGAGCGCATGGACGAAGGAGGGATCCGTAAAAATTTTGAGGTAATTGGAAAAGCCGATAAATTTGGCGTCCGTTACGGTAGTGAACTTGCAGAAGGACAGATAGATACCCATAATAAATGGCGCTATGAATCCCAGGATAAAAGCAAGAAATGTAGGGAGCACAAAAATCGGCCAGTATCTTTTTATTGCTTTTGCCATTTTCTTTCCTTTCTTTTTTGCAGCTGTTCCGTATTTCCACAGTTACATTTTTTCAAAAAAGGGCGGGTAATCTGCGCCCGCCCTTCACCTTTAATACTTACTGTGCATTTGCCGCATCGTATTCAGTCTTCCAGCCGTCTACGAAAGCAGTTACTACGTTATCCCATTTGCCTGTGCCCTGTGCGTACTCAAGAAGCGCGCTGCCCACACCGTTCTTCCATTCTTCGGAAGGCATGGTTGTGAAGTTCCATGAAACAGGTGTCTTGCCGGCCTTTGTGTACTCATCGTTGGCAAGAATCAGAGGATTGGTTGACTGATAGCCATCAGCAAAGGTCTTGAAAGGTGTAACGAAGCCCATCTTGTTTGCAAGGGCATCCCTGCCTGCATCACTGGTTACAACCCAGTTCAGGAAATCAAGTGTTGCCTGGATATCCTCCGGCGCTGCATTTTTGTTTACACACCAGTAGTTCTCGGAACCGGTGCACAGACCCTGGTTTTCTTCACCCTCTACGCCGATGTAGATAGGAAGCATGCCCAGATCTTCATCTGCTACTTCGTTGTCTTTAATATCGTTGTAAGCCCATGTACCGTTCTGATAGAACACTGCTTCGCCAAGTGCGAATTCGGAAGCTGCATCTTCGCCGGTCTTACCGGAAAGGAGGCTGGGTTCACAGGTAGCGTCTGTAATATAAAGGTCAAAAATCTGTTTGTAATTGTCCAGATAGGTTCCCTTGATTGCATCCGTGGAGGTAATTCCGTCAGCCTTGTACTCATAATAAACGGGAAGGTTGGCAAGGTGTGTCTTGAATCTCCAGTCGGAGGAAGCATCAAAGCCGGCTGAGGTGAAGGCGCCTTCTACTCCCAGGTCATCCTTGTGGGCCTGAATGCCGTCTGCAACCTTCTTCAACGCTTCGAAGTTATTCAGCTCATCGATGGATTTGACTTCTGCATCGGGCAGTGCGAAATAATCATTCAGCAGAGCCTTGTTATAAATAATGCCGTAGGTTTCAATTACATATGCCATACCAAGAACGGAACCGCCATCCTTGAGCACGTAATCATCGCTCTCAATATTCTTGTAAACATCGCTGTCCTTCAGGTCGTAGCAGTAATCCTTCCAGGATGCCAGGCCAACAGGACCGTTAACCTGGAACAGGGTAGGCGCTTCGGACTTAGCCATTTCTGACTTCAGTGTGGATTCATAGGTGCCGGATGCTGCCGTAACCACGGTTACCGGAACTCCTGTCTCATCCGTATAGGCCTTGGCCAGTTCTACCCAGTCATCAGCCTGCTCGGGCTTAAAGTTCAGGTAATACACCTTTCCTTCCCCGCCTGATGCCGCGGTTGTTTCCGCTGCAGGTGTTTCTGATGCAGGCGCTGCTTCGGAGCTTTCCTCCGCCTGCTGTGTATCGGCAGGTGCCGGTGTGCTGCTCTCTGTCCCTGCGCTTGATCCGCAGCCGGCCAGAAGTGCAGAAACCATTGCTACACTCAGTAATGCACTAATCAGTTTCTTTTTCATAATTACCTCTCCTTTTCTTTGAATGCTTAATTGCCGGAACCGTTATCGGTAACGTTGTCGGTAACGTTTCCAATTGCTATGGTTGTATATTACCACATCATTTTTTGAATTGCAATAGTGTATTTGTATATTTTTTATATTTATTTTTATTTTTCTAAATTTTGATATGCACTTTGTATAATTATGAGTTTTTTCCACAATTTATGATGACTTTAAACAGACTTTTTTCTGTATAATACGCACAAAAAATTCATTTATTATATATTTTGCAGAGTCTCAGCTCCTTTACAGATACTGTCACTCCCGCCCTGCTCCGCCTTCATTGGTATATTTTTGCTCTCCCGATCCGCATTCTTATGGTCAGTGCAAGGCGCCGGCCTGCATAGCCGGACATGCCGGCATTCCAAATAGCTGCAATATTTTATTTTCACACCTTTTACTGCCTCTGTTTCGGGAAAATGTATAAAAATACAGAAGGATACTGACATCGGGCCGTTCTTCCTATAAAAAAAGAAGACCCTGTGCCCGGCAGCGTCATTTATTCCGCGTATGACGCCGCACGGCCCGGTCTTCTCTTTTGTGTTCCTGTTCTGTTGTTTATCCCTTCCGATGCACCTGTTTCCCCGCCTTAAGCCAGCATATATTCTTCCATCACAGCTGCTGCTCCGTCATGATCGCAGTCGGCTGCAACTATCCTGGCCAGCGCCCGGATTCCGGGAATCGCATTCCCCACGGCCACCGGCAGGCCGGCGGCCTGCAGCAGCCCGATATCGTTGCTGTTATCCCCTACCGCAATTACCTGCTCCATGGGAATTCCCAGATGCCCGCACAGTATCCTGAGCCCTTCTCCTTTATTCGCCTTCCGGTCATTGATTTCCAGATTTCCCGCCAGGGAGCTTGCAAGGGAAAGAGGAAGCCGGGACATTTTCGCCAGCGCCGCCGCCCGATCCTTTCTGTTATTGAAAAAAAGATTGATTTTCTCCACCTCCAGCGGATTTTCCTGGTAAAAATCAAACAGGGCCGCCACCCGCACCACGCTCCGGTCAAACACATCGTCAAAGCCGCCAAGGCCGAATTCCTCCAGCCTGCTCATATAGGCCGCATCCATAAAGGAACGGTTTCCCATAAAAAAAGAAGCCATGATATCAGCATCCTTAATGCAGGAAATAATTTTGCATACGAGACGGGGAGAAATGGGTATTCTGGCTATATTTTTTTTCTCCTGCAGATCATAGACACAGGCTCCGCTCTCACAAATCAGATACCGCATACCCGGAAAAGCCTCCAGATAGGTTTCCATCTCACCAATACATCTTCCGGTAGAAAAAACAACCTGTTTTCCCCGCGCCAGAATCTTCTCTATCGCCCGTTTTGCCCGGGGCGTAATCTCGTGCCTGGAATTCAGCAGTGTTCCATCCATATCCAGCGCAATCAGCCTGTATTCGTTCTGCATCCCTTTCTTCCTCCCGTCCGCCGCACCGCCGGCATTCTTATTGATATTTTACATTGTTTTGCGAAAAATTGAAAGAATATTTTCCTTATTATCGAGAAAAAACATGCATAATATCTGCCTGTATATACAGAATCCGGATAGTACAAATAAAATAAGGACCAATGTAACGCAGATACATGATTGCATCCGTATTACATCGATCCTTCCAGGCCGGTTCTGTTCTTATTTCCTGATATTCTCATAATAAAAACCGCCGATTACGCCAACCGCAATAATCACTATTGATAAAACAGACCAGATATCCCACATAATTTTTTCCTCCTGTATACCGTTGTATCTTCTTAATTGACACAATAGCATAAACAGGGCAGGGATACTATGGTTTACCGGTTTTCTTAACGTATCATGAGCGGGTTATTAGCGGAATCTTAGCAAAGGCACGCTTCAGCACCAGGCAACGCCGGGTAACGGAAAGCTGTACCAGCTTATTTTTGTCATAAACATCATAGCCGTTAAAGGTTCCCCTGATTTCATTGAGCTCCACAGGGACACCGGCCGCTGCAAGCCTGTCCGCATAAGCATTTCCCTCATCCCGGAGGCAGTCGATTTCCTGTGTTTCCACATAAGCAGGCGGCAGTCCTTTCAGTGACGGCGCGCTCATGGGAGCGGCATATTCCGGCCTGCCATAATCCCCTTTTCTCATATAAAGATCCCACATCTGCCGGTTCAGATTCGCATTCCACCCCGGGGAGTCCACAAACTGCCGCATGGACCAGGAGGTCATGTTCTTATCCGCCACCGGATTAATCAACATCTGGAAACAGATGGACGGCCCCTTCTTGTCCCTGGCAATCAAAGTTACAGCCGCCGCCAGCGCGCCTCCCGCACTGTCTCCAATCACTGCAATCCTCTCCCTGTCTATCCCCAGGGCATCCGCATTGCGCGCCACCCAGGTCAGCGCCCTGTAGCAGTCCTTCACAGGCTCAGGATAAGGCTTTCCAAGCCGGTAATGCACTATCACCACCTTGCACCTTACCTCTCTTGTATAAACCTGTGCCAGACGGTGTGTAGACGGCCTGTCCCTGAGCACAAAAGCGCCTCCATGATAATAAACCAGGCAGGGCGCATTCTTGCCGATATTCTCCGGCTCATAAATTGTCAGACCGATTCTGCCTCCGCCTTTAAGACGCACATATTTTTTCCGCCTCTTAATTCCCTTTGCAGGCTGCTGAAGAAAACATCCCGCCTGGAACCAGCGGTTTATCAGCCAGACCTTTTTAGGCGTAATAATATAATCCCTGAAGTCTATCCGGCTCCAGAGACCTCCTATATCCTTTAAATCTTTATCCAATGCGTATTTTGAAAAAACGTATCCTTTATGCATATATATTACCTCATCAGGAAAGACACGCTACAACACTTTACTGTATCAATATACCATACCTGAGATGTTAAAAGCTACTCATTTTTCCAATTTCATCCTGCTTTGATAAAAAATGTGTGTTTCTGCGCTCACAGGGAATACTTTCTGTAGAAATAAAAGAGAAAGAAGGAATTCTCATGTTCTGGAAAAAATATCGTTATGAAATCTACGGCGTACTTTTTACCGCAGTGGCGGGTACGCTGCTCCACTTTGTTTATGAATGGTCGGGAAGCGCCGTCATCGTGGGCCTGTTTGCCCCGGTAAATGAATCTGTGTGGGAGCATATCAAGCTGCTGTTCTTTCCCGGCCTGCTGTTTTCTGTCTGGGATTATTTTCATGCCTCACGCAGGCCGGCTTCCTTTCTCCCCGCCAGGACAGCCGGGCTTACCGCAGGCATGGCTGCCATTCCCCTGCTGTTTTATGCCTATACCGCATTGCTTGGCACCAATCATCTGGCGTTTGATATCATGGTCTTCCTGCTGGGAATTCTGTTCGCCTTCCTGATAAGCGCCCTGCTTGAGAAAAAAATCAGTACCACAGCCACAACACTGTCCGGGACAAAAACCCGCGTGCTGCCGTTTCTCAGCGCCGTTCTTCTTATTATTTACCTGCTGCTGTTCTTCCTCTTCACCTTCCGGCCGCCGCAGCTGCCCTTATTCCGGGATCCGGTTTCCGGTCATTTTGGCATTTCCTGAAATGAGCCGGATGTGAGTCATATTTTGGGGGATTTGCCTTTTCTGAAGAAATGTTAAAAAGACCGGGGACCCGCTGATATTGCGGATTCCCGGTCTTTTCCCTGAATGAAGCACGGGGGATTCGAACCCCCGACAACCTGATTAAAAGTCAGGTGCTCTACCGACTGAGCTAGTGCTCCATACCATTTTCAATTAAGATGCCCTGTGTTGTAAAAATTATTCATTCCCATAAAAAAAAATAAAAAAAAGAACCATTGAGGAAGATTCCTTTTCAGCATTCTGCAACTGGGCTAGCTGGATTCGAACCAGCGAATGCAGGAGTCAAAGTCCTGTGCCTTACCGCTTGGCGATAGCCCAAGAAGGTGGATAAAGGGATTCGAACCCTTGGCCTCCAGAGCCACAATCTGGCGCGCTAACCAACTGCGCTATACCCACCATATGGATTATGAGAAATCTCATAACCACTAACGTGCTCGAAGGGATTCGAACCCCCGACCCACGGCTTAGAAGGCCGTTGCTCTATCCAGCTGAGCTACGAACACATATTACGGGAACGCCTGGCAATGATGCGACAGGGCTATTCTGACTAATGCATTGCAGATTCATCTGTAGATAAACCTGCCGGAATACGCTTGTCCACTCTGAAAAGCAAAGGACAATCCGGCTGAAAGCCAACTGCGTATTCAAACGGTTCCTTTCCCGCAAGCGGGTAATTCGCCGTAAGCGGGTGATGGGAATCGAACCCACGTATCCAGCTTGGAAGGCTGGTGTTCTACCATTGAACTACACCCGCATATTGGTGTCTGGATTAAATCGGGGTGACAGGATTCGAACCTGCGACCTCCTGGTCCCAAACCAGGCGCTCTAGCCAAGCTGAGCCACACCCCGTTTTCTGCTCACCCTTAGCCGTGACGCAGAAGTTATTATATAATACCTTTTGACCGATGTCAACACTATTTCCAAATTTTTTTCCAGTTTTTTTACAAAATTTTTTACATCGGTTTTTTACAGATAATTCAGATGATAGTGGGCCTGTCCGTCCTTATCCAGCTCCATCAGGATATAGGAAGGCCTTCTGCCCTCCTGGCGGGGAAAGGAAAGGCTGCCGGGATTGATCGCCGTGATATCCTTTTCCATATCAATGACAGGCTTATGCGTATGACCATACATAACAATGTCAACGCCTCTTGCCTGCGCCTCTTCCTTCAGCATGGAATTCCCCATGGATACATAATAGTTGTGTCCATGCGTAAGCCACACCTTATATTTTCCCAGCTGGAATTCCTTCTCCCGGGGCAAATCCGTAAAAAAATCATTATTCCCTGACACGATTTCCACCGGACAGCCCGCATATTCCAGATAAAGGTCTTCGCTTCCCTCAGAATCACCGCAGTGTATGAGCATGTCTATTGGCTTCACCCGTTTGATCAGCTCCAGAAAACGGTCATCTCTGCGATGAGTATCGCTGATTATCAGTACCCTCATCTAATGGCACCTTCTTTCCTCATTGGTATCCGGATCCTTACAGGATCCCGGCAAGCCGCTCCTTCATCAGGCGCAGCGCATTGCCTCTGTGGCTGATGCTGTTCTTCGTCTCGCTGTCCAGCTCTGCCGTAGAGCAGCCGTATTCATCCACATAAAAGATGGGATCATAGCCAAAACCATTGGTGCCTTTCTCTTCCCAGCCGATATATCCTTCTATCACTCCTCTTACTACGATTCCCTCTGCCGCCTCCGGCAGTACGGCCGCAATGGCGCATACGAACCGGGCCGTCCTTTTTTCTTTGGGGACGCCCTCCAGCCTGCCGATGAGATTGGCATTTTTAATGCGGTAGGAGGTGTCCTCCCCCATGTATCTTGCAGAATAAATGCCGGGCTCCCCATTCAGGTAATCAATTTCCAGGCCGGAATCATCCGCCAGCACAATGTCGTCCCTGCCTGCACAGGCCGCCACCGCCCTTGCCTTAATCAGCGCATTTTCTTCAAAGGTGGTTCCGTCCTCCACGATGTCTATATCAATGCCCGCTTCCTTCATGGACAGCACCTGCATGTCCAAATCACCTAATATCATGCGGATTTCCCGCATTTTTCCTTCATTTCCCGTTGCAAAAATAATTCTTCTGCTCATGCTTCTTACCTTCCATCCGGTAAATTCTGCCGCCTGGGCGGCTTTGGACCCATATACTGGTAAAAATAGGTCTTCATCATTCCATTATAAATTTTCCTGTTCTTATCCGCTTTCCTGCCGATGTCCCGCTCCGCATTCTCATAGGCGGTAATAAGATACATGGACCAGGAATCCAGCGCTGCATACCGTGCCCCCAGTTCTTTATAGAGGGCGGGAAGCGCTGACTTTTCCTCAAGGCGCTCGCCGTAAGGCGGGTTGGTAATGAGGAAGCCGTACTTCTTCGGATGGCTCAGCTGGGATAACGGGCGGCGCTGGAAATGGATTAGCTTGTCCACTCCAGCCAGCTTGGCGTTTTCCCTGGCAATGGAAACCATGGCATCATCAATATCGTAGCCCTGGATATCGGTTTCGATCTGCAGATCCACCATTTCCCGCGCCTCGTCCACGGCATCATACCAGTTCCGCTTTCCCACCACCGAGGGCCAATCCTCGGCGGTAAAGCTGCGGTTCATGCCAGGCGCCATGGAAGCCGCCATCATGGCCGCCTCAATAGGAAAGGTGCCGCTTCCGCAGAAGGGATCCACCAGAATCCGGTCCCCTCTCCAGGGGGTGAGCATAATCAGCGAGGCCGCCAGGTTCTCCGCAATGGGAGCCTTGGCCGTCAGCTTCCGGTAGCCC
Organism: Clostridium sp. KLE 1755; assembly: GCF_000466465.2. Lineage (NCBI taxonomy): Bacteria > Bacillati > Bacillota > Clostridia > Eubacteriales > Clostridiaceae > Clostridium > Clostridium sp. KLE 1755. The sequence goes on along the minus strand of NZ_KE992683.1, from coordinate 585 downwards.
CGTTTATGCAGGGATTCCCCTGTGGTATCCAGTCCCACAGTCACCTCGTCCTTCATCAGGAAAACGCGGACAGGGAAAGGCGCGCCGTCCTCTTCAAACCAGCTCACATGATAGACGCCCTTCAGACGCTCCACCATGGCCTTTTTCATAATTGACTGGATATCCGAGGGGCTGAACAGCTTACTTTTCACGCTGGCCGCCTTGGCTACCCAGAACTTCCCGTCCGACGGGATAAATTCCTCCCAGGGGAGGCTCCTTGTTCCCTGGAACAGCTCTTCAAAGGTTTCCGCATGAAAGCTTCCTACCTTAATCAGAATACGCTCCGCGCTGCGCAGGAATACATTTGCACGGCTCACCGCCTCCTCATCTCCGAAAAAGGTGATTCTCCCGTCTTCCACCAGCGTTACGTCATATCCCAGGTCAATAATTTCTTTTTTTAATACTGCCTCCAGGCCGAAGTGGCATGGGGCTATCAGCTCAAATTTTCTCATAGCTATATATTACGTTTATTTCTCCACTGCGTCAATGAAATTTTGTCATAAGTGGCGGGAGGACGGAATGAATCATTGCGCGTGGGCTGTCCGG
>NZ_KE992682.1:29653-59572 GCF_000466465.2 Clostridium sp. KLE 1755 | reverse complement strand
GTCGGGTCAGGATGGGGGCTCGGGTGATGGAGGAAGTGGAAGCGAAGGCTCGGGCGGAGTGGATAAGGATGAGGTGGAGGCCTGGAAGGCGGAGCTGGCGGAGAAGGAGGCGGAGCTTTCACAGGTAAAAAAGAAATTGGCGCAGGCGGGGTATGCGCAGGAGGATATTTCTGAAGAGGTGGGGGCGCTTCAGGGGAATGCGCCCGGGCAGCCTGACTTTACGTCTGAGGATGCGAAGTGGGAGAGCTGGAGAAGTACCAGGAAGAGTCTGGAGGATAAAATCATGGCGGCCCAACGGGCTGTGGAGGATGCGGAGGATGCTTTGGAAAAGGCGAAGCTGGAAGCGGATCGGGGGCTGGAGGACAGTATGCGTCCGGAGCTTTCGGACAGTTCGTTAGGGATTTACCGGCTGGATTTGGAGGCTGCGAGAGAAGAATTGGCAAAGCTTCAGGAGCTGGTGAAGGCAGAGGGGCTGATCAGTGCTGAACAGGCCGGGATTGTGACGCGTGTGGGAGTGGCGGCAGGAGAGAATACTCCGGCAGGTGCGGCGGTAGTGTTTGCTGATACCGGAAAACCGTTGCAGTTTGAGGTGATTCTGGATAAAGAGGATAAGAAATATGTGAATCAGGGAAGTAGTGCAAGTGTCAGCCTGGGCAGCGAGGAAACGGAGGTAACAGTGGATTATCTGACGGAGGAGGAGTCCAGTCCCGGCAGCTTCCGGGCGTTGATGAACCTGCCGGAGGGCGTGGGTACGATAGGGCAGAGCGGCAGTTTCCGGTTGTCCGTACAGTCTGAGCTGTATAACTGCTGTATTTCCATCGATGCGCTTCATACGGATGAAAACCAGCGTAATTTTGTGTATGTGCTGGGGGAACGGAGCGGGATTCTTGGAAAAGAGCTGACGGCGGAGAAGCTTATGGTAGAGGTTCTGGATAAGAATAACAGGTATGCCGCGCTGCAGTCAGGGGCACTGGATGGTAACACTAAGGTTATCAATGCGGCGGACAGGGATTTTGCAGAAGGAGATCCGGTGAGAATGAAGGAATGATGGTTGGGGAAATTTGTGAGGATGGCCGCAGGTATGGATAATTGTGAAAAAAGTGCTGAATTGTCGGTGAGAAAATTGTTTGAAATGCCTATAAAAGTGTGCTGACGCTATAAAAACTTGTAAAAATATTCCAAAACATTTATAATAAAAGTATGATTCGAAGTAAAAGTGATTCCCTGACAGGTGCATTTTTCCGGTATGGTGGAGAACCAGGGATGCAGGAGAAGCGGGAATGTAGGAGAACCGGGTATGCAGGAATGCGGATGGGCAGGAGAACCGGTTATGCAGGAAGAGTGGATTGCCGCGGCAGCAGGGGGGTTATACTTCAAATTGTAAATCTGGTAGAGGTGCGTACGGCGCAGGGAAGGAGAAGGTATGGAAAATAAGGTGATGAAGTTCTATTCAAAGGCCGGAAGCAATATTATTCTCAGGGCAATACCGGGCCATTTTGCAACGAGTCACTCCCATATCAATTACTATGTGGATATGACGGGGCTGAAAACAAGGCGCAGTGAGGCTGCGGCAGTAGGTAAGGCCTTTGTGCAGAGACTGCCCATAGAGACGGTGGTGGATACCATAGTCTGCCTGGACGGCTGTGAAGTAATCGGGGCATATATGGCGGAGGAGCTGGAAAAAGGGAGTTTTCCTTCCATGAATATGCACAACACGGTTTATGTGGTAACGCCGGAGTTTAATGTGAATAACCAGATGATTTTCCGGGATAACCTGGTTGGGGAGATCCAGGGGAAAAACGTTCTGCTGCTGCTGGCTACTGCAACCACTGGCATGACGATGCGCAGGAGCCTTGAGTGTATTGAGTACTATGGCGGACAGGTACAGGGGATCTGTGCGGTATTCAGCGCTATTAAGTCTATTAATGGCATGAGGGTGGAGTCCATGTTTGATACCAGCGACATTCCCGGGTATCAGGCATATGAGGTACATAATTGTCCGTATTGCAAGGCAAAACAGAAGCTTGACGCCATGGTGAATGGGTATGGCTATTCCAAGTTGTAGAAGTTGGCTGGGCGGTTACACATTTTTTCCGAAAGTTCATAGATTAAGAGTAAGAGTTGTGCCGGCGGAACGTTGCTTCCGCCGGCTCTTTTAATCCTGTAATGCATTTTGCTTTTTGCCGGAAGGGGGAAATGGGATGAATTCACAGAAGCTGGAAAATATTCTGAATCTGAGCCTGGATTCCACGCAGGAGGAGCGGGAACTCTCCAGGACCCTTAACGTGGGCTTTGATGTTTCAGACAGGACCTGGGAGCTGATCGTTAAATTCCATGGTGATATCGGCAGGCTGGAAAATGAATATATCAAGGTGGAAATTCTGCTGGCCGGTTATGCCATAGTCACCATACCTGAGAGCCTGATTCCGGTGCTTGTGGCAGCGGAAGGAATCGAATATGTGGAAAAACCGAAGGAGCTTTTATACAGCGTTTATGATGCTAAACAGCAATCCTGTTTCCCTACGGGCGGCGGGAGTTTTACGGGCGGACAGACGGACAGAGGGGGGCTGACGGGAAGCGGCTGCATTGTGGCTGTGTTTGACACGGGAATTGATTATTCGTTGCCGGATTTCAGGGACAGTGCAGGTAGCCGGATTCTTTATCTGTGGGATCAGACACTGGCGCCGGATCCGGAAAGGGGATTTTTCCCGCCGGAAGGGTTTTCCGTCGGGGTGGAGTTTACGCAGGCGCAGATTACGGAAGCGCTGGAGGCTGGCGGGGAGGAAACCTTCCGCAGAGTGCCGAGTATGGATATTTCCGGGCATGGGACTGCGGTGGCCGCCATTGCTGCGGGCAGTAATCCCAATGCCCGGTATACGGGTGCGGCGCCTGGTGCGGCCCTGCTTATTGTAAAGCTGGGGCAGGCTGGCAGCGGTGCTTATCCGCGCACGACCCAGTTAATGCGGGCAATGACCTATGCGCTGGGCAAGGCGCAGGCTTTGGGTATGCCTATGGCCGTAAATATAAGCTTCGGGAACAGCTACGGCGCGCATGACGGCAGTTCCCTTCTGGAGCGTTTTATGGATAATGCTTCTGAGATTTGGAAAAATGTGATTTGTGCGGGGAGCGGCAATGAGGGTGCTTCTGCCGGCCATGTTTCCGGGAGGCTTTCTGAAGGCGGGCCAGGGCAGCCTGCCGGCAGGCAGAGCGTGGAGCTGGCTGTGGGAAATTATGAGAGCACGACCAATGTCCAGCTGTGGAAAAACTTTGCGGACAGCTTCCGGGTGATTCTGCAGGCCCCTTCCGGGCAGAGGGAGGAGGTCCCGATGACCAGGCCGGGGCGGACGGAGCTTGTTATCGATCAGACGCGGATACTCATTTATGTGGGGGAGCCGTCGCCTTATTCAGTAAATCAGGAGATATATTTTGATTTTATCCCTGTGGAAACTTACATTAACGCTGGTATCTGGGTATTTCAGCTGGAGCCGGTCCTTCTGATAACAGGGGAATACCAGCTGTATCTGCCCGGGCAGGCGGTACGTTCGGCGGATACCCGTTTTTTTGCCCCGACGCCGGAGCTGACGCTTACGGTCCCGTCCACGGCCGGGAAGCTGATTACGGTGGGCGCTATTTATGGAGCCTACGATGCTTATGCGGATTTTTCAGGCAGAGGGGTGCGGGGAGAAGAAGAACTGCCGGGGTTTCCCAATACCAAGCCGGATCTTGCCGCACCCGGCGTGAATATTGTAGCCGCCCGGGCCGGCGGCGGTTATGAGGCGTATACAGGTACGTCATTTTCCGCACCGCTTGTCACCGGGGCGGCGGCGCTGATGATGGAGTGGGGGATTGTGAGAGGGAATGATCCGTATATGTATGGAGAGAAGCTGAAAGCGCATCTGCGCAGAGGAGCCAGGAGCGTGCGGGGGGAGACGAGATATCCGAATGAAAGGACTGGATATGGGGCGTTGTGTTTGGAGGATAGTCTGCCTGGATAGAGTTTGTGGGTAGAAATTCTGCTTTATGATAGGGTTAAGCTGTTTTTTTTGATACATACATTGTATAATGTAAATTAATGTTAGTATAAATCAAACAAATTAGCAGATTTACATATTGATTGAGAAGATCTGCTGAGTTGTCATTAAAACTAAAGAATAAACTCAGTTCCAGAGGGAGGAATACATGATAAAATCAAGAAATGAGTATTATCAATATATAAAAGAGAAGGTATCAATCAAAGAAGTATGTGATAAATTAGGAATAGTAACAAAATCTGTTGGAGATGATTATGTCTGCTCTTGTATTTATCATAGAGATCCGCATCCGTCTATGCATATATATACCGGAAACAAAAGCTTTTACTGTTTTGAATGTGACAGAGGCGGCAATATATATACTCTTCTCCAACAAAAGCTGGAGTGCAATTTTCATGGAACAATAAATTGGCTGGAAAGAGAATATCCACAGATTTTAGAAGAAAAACCGCGTTTAAATGCAAAGTTAGACTGGTCATATGATAAAACAGGTTATGAAATTGCACTAAATAAGTATGCAGCCATGACAGAAACAGAAGAAAAACATCTCCAGTTATTTGCAGAGAGTAGAGGATATGAGTCTGAATTTCTGAGAGAATGTGAAATTTTTTATGTAAGAGGAAAAAAGCTTCACGATGCTTTTGTAAGGAATGAAGATTCACATATTGAGGAAATTGAAAAGCTGAAGGAAACTCATCTGCTTTCTCCAGTGCCGATGGGAATAAAAGATCAAAAAATTCATTATGAAGATTATTTTCATAGAGATCGTGTAGTTATAACATTACGTGATGGATATGGGAAAATTTGTGGATTTGCAGGAAGAAGTGTAAGAAAGGATGACAAACCGAAATACTTATTTACCAAAGGTTTGCCCAAGGCTCAAATTTTGTATCGGCTTGACTCAGCAGAAAGACACCTGAGGAGAAAACACGAAAATCAAAAGCTGTTTATTGTGGAGGGGATTTTTGATGCACTTCGTTTGGAAACAATGGGAAAATGTGCAGTAGCCGTATTAGGAAATAGGCTGGTAGATAAACAGATTAAACTTTTAGAGGGATTGATTGACAGGTTGGGAGTTGGGGTGACACTTTCATTATTTTTAGATACGGATACAGCAGGTTTGAATGGTACTATAGCCAGTATAAAAAGGATCTGGAAGAATAAAGTGTTGAAAAAATGCTATCTGGAAGTGCAAATATTAAAGGATGGTAATAAAGATCCGGATGAAGCATTTAATGGAAAAAGTTCAACGGAGGGAGTACATTATACTGCTTTCGAATTTTTAATGCGATACTATTTAAAAGAAGAAAAACCGTTGCCCGAAGTAGATATTAAAACCTGTTATACAAAGCTGAATACAGAAGAGAGAATTTCGCTTCTTCATAAAATGGAGGATATTTTACCGAGGCAGGAATGGGAAGAACTGTTTGAATGCTATGACAGAGTAACGGAAATTGGAGGAGAAGAAGAAAATGCTTCTGACAGTGTATTTTCTTATTTAAAAATACGAAGTTTTATCTTAGGGATTCAGCCGCCTAATGTTAATAGGATACAGAGAAATAAAACCGTAAGAGATAAAAATAAAATAGAAGAAGAGAAAGATTATCAATACCAAATGCATACTTCGTTACAAATAGCCCGGACAAGCTACGATAGAGAAGAGGTTCCGCTTGATGATACAACATGGGAAAGGATTGCACTAAGTGCAGATGCTTTTTTTGATTATCTTTATGTGATGTTGAAAAACAGAGAAGTGATCTCTGTTCCAATGATTACTATGCAGGTGCCGAAAAAATTAATGATAACCCGTAAAAAAGCAATGTGCTGTCATGAAGAGTTATTATTACAGCAGTATGTATTAAACGAGCTTCTGACAAGAGGAGGGCATGAGGGATTCGAACGAAATATACCTGCAGTGCGTTATGAACCGGGGATAGGGGTTTATGTAACAGGATACCAATATCAGGAGTTAACAGATGAAGCTGTCTGTTTTGCATATCAGGTTGATATGCTTGCAATCAGTGGTATGGTTGAAATAAAAAAAGGTATGTATCGACCGTTTTATGATTGTTGGGAATCTTATATTCAATATATTCAGGATGGTATAGAAAAGCTGGAGAGCGAGGTTGTTTATCGTGTAAAGTTAGATGTGCAGGGATTTTATGATAATCTTCGCAACTTTATTATCAGGGATGCAATCCTTCCTTCAATAGAAGAAGCTTTGAGATATGATGGAGAAAAATTTAAATGTTTTAATAGAGATAATATCGATATTAAGGAAAAGGCGGAAGCTATTGTAGAATGGATTCTTAAAGAGCTGTTTAAAGAAGAATATTATGATTCAAAAGACGGTTCTTTAAAGCAGAAGACCGAATATGATTGTGGTATTCCACAGGGTCCTAATTTATCGTCCTATGCAGCGAATATCGCTCTGTTTTCCTTGGATCAAAAAGTACAGAAAATTGTAAAGGAAGTAAATCAAGGCTGTGAAGAGGGAAAAATCAGGGCACGATATGCCCGCTATGTTGATGATATGATTATTGTGGCATCATCACCAGCTGTTTTATTACGGATAAAGGGCGCTGTTGCAACCAGACTATATGAAATGAATTTAAGTCTGAGTCCCAAAACAGATGAAGAAGATGGAATATCAAAAGAAGATGCCATAGACTGGACAATGGAGGAACGAGGAGGCTTTGGAGTGTCGGCGGGATTTGATATGCCGGATGATACAATAGAGTCTTTAATGGATGAATATGAAGACTATGAGGTTACAGATAGGAGAGGTGCATTAAAACTTTTGCAGAGCAGTTTGAACGCACTGCTTTATGAGGGGATGGTGGAGCAAGAAGGAAGCTGGGAGAGATTCTTTACTGTATTTTTTCAAACGAGAGAAATCAGATACTTGGATATTGTGCGTTTTTCGGAAATGATGATTTATCATGCAGTTAAGCAACCGAGAATGTTAACAGATGCCTTTCAGAGAATGTGGGAGACAGGAACAGACTATGCACAGAATGACTCACTGTTTTTAGAGAAAGGTCTGGAAGCTCTGGTTTTATTAGATGGATGTAGGAGAATTTTACTTCGTCAGGAAATTCCTGGGAATCCCGAAAGCTATTCAGCATGGGAAATTGTAGACAAAAAGATAAAAGAAGAGAAGAAGGAGATTTGCGAGTGGGTTCTTGCATCAATTTCTAATAATAATATTTTGGAGATAAACCGTTGGATAATAAATTTAAAGCTTATGGAGTTCTATCGGCTTACCGGCGGTTATATAGAAGACAAGATAAAATCTGCCGATTGCTGTATTGAAGGACAGAATGAGTATTGGTATCGATGGAGGTGGCATTCAGCCAAAAACAGGCAAGAATTGATGGAATTGAGACCAAAGCTGGATGATGAAAAAAGTGTAATTCAAGACTTTCATTTTTTTGTGGAAGCATTCCGAAGGATAGAGAAAACATATGATTTTATGGATATAAAGAGTATACTTCGGAACTATGAAACATATGAAAATGTGGGGGAAGATCTATTATTAGACTGCTTTAAAAGTTGGGCAACTCAAAACAGAATTGAGAAAGTGGAAGATGCAGAGCGTGCATTGCGTGTTTTACTAAATACCATACCATCAGATTTTAAAGCAGAGATAATTGAGCAGATGGAAGGGCTGAAGGAATATTTGTTTTCTGTAAATGAGGATGCAAAGATTTATGAGTATTTACCAGTTTATCCTGGTGTCAGATATCCTGGAATTATGATGGCGGTAAAAGAAAATAAATATATCACTGGGGTAAAGAGAGTAGACTTATCATTAGAGCCAGAAATGGTTCTGAGTGAAGAATGCTGGAAGCTGGATAATGAAGCTGTAGATAATAAAAGAAAATATTTTGAAAGAGAACTAGAAAATTCATCTATAAAATATATAAGTTTGAAAGATTATTGTTCTTCCATAACCCAATTGAATGCACAGAAGGCATTACAGATTATAGTCAGTATATATCCTATGCTGAATAAAACGCTGTCTGCTGTTAATGAACAAATCTTAAAAAAAGCGGAAAATAAAAAATTGATACTTTCTTCCAGAAATGTATTATTAAAAATACAAGAAAACGAGATTTGTGGTATAGATGTGGAAAGCGCGTATTTGATATCTTCTCAAAAAACTCCGGATGTTGTGGCGATAGAAGCTGGCAATGAGCAGTACAAGTTGCAGGTGGTCTATAGCAAGGGCGCGGCCTATTGGATTGGTGGGTATTTGTTGAAAGATGCTTGCAAGGTGGATAGTATCAGGCTGATTGCATTTGAGCAAGGGGAAGATGAAAAGCGAGATGCGGAAATGCTAAGATTCTCAATGAGACGTTTGTATGGACATGCATTTCAGACAAATGGAGCTCATTACCGAGGAGAAAAATCGTATGAGAAATCGGTAGATAGGACAATTGGATTAATCAAGGACTATTTGGCATGCAGTAATGCAGAAAAGGCACTTTTTTTAGAAGATGCAAGGATTATTAATTCTTTTATAGAGAAAAAGCTGGATAATGAATATGGTGAATTTTTGAATCAGGCATGGGGGTGTGCTGTCTGGGCCAAAAACTATCTGCGTTTTGGTTTTAGTGGTTTAAAAAAAGTTTTTGAGGAACAAAAAGGCGCTGAAACCGTAATGTGTAAGACAGAACGCAGAGTGCCAAAATGGTATTATTATCTTGCATTACATATTGAACAATTGTATAGAAAAAATAAATTTTTTTATGGATTTAAGGCTCTGGCGGCAGGAATATATGCGGATGCAGTGTTGATGCTGATGCGGATGCAGGTATTAGAATGCATCAAAGCATTGGATGGAAAACAGCGTAGAAGTTTTCTAAATGAGGCGGATGATTTTCCTTTTCGGGAATTGAGATTGGAAGAAAAGGAAATATTTATAACAGAAGGAGATCTTAGCCTGGTATATCGTAATTTTTTATTAAATAGAAAGGACGAAGACGGAGTAAAAAGTATCACACATTTAGGTTGGTTGTTATTACTTGCTAAAATATATGAGATCGATAAAAAAGCGGATTTTATTGTTTTTGATACTAAGAGAAAAATAGACAGAGAATTGTTGGGGGAAAAAATTAGAACCATAGTGGAAATTATTTCTGCAAAGCCCGAAAAGAGCAAACAGAAGGAAGCAGAATTCCCATTTGAAAAAATGGAAGGTTTTTTTCAGGTGTGGAATAAAGAAAATGTAAGCTTAATATTTCAGTGTCTTTCCAGTGCGGATTCACTCTATGGTACAGTTGTCAATAAAATGGAGTCTGCTGGGTACAGACAGAAAAAAGAGGGTAAGGGTATAATCATTGATACAGGGCGCGAGATATACAAGGAACAAAATTATTTTCTGACTTTTGGAAAAGCAAGTTCAGGAATTCAAGGAGTAGAAACAAAGATAGAAAATCCCTCTCAGTTCATTTATTCGCAAACCGTTATTCGGGGACGAGTAGTAGGTATATCTGCAATTTCTAATGAATTTGGGCAGGTTTTACAACAATGGGAGGATGAAAAATTACATAAAAAGAAACTGGATGTAGTTGACGATTTTTTGTCCGGGCAGCAGGAAAAAACAGTTGAAAAGTCAGTAGAATTTAGGGAAATTCAGTCGGAAAAAGATTCCCTACAAAGAGAGTCTGAAGTTTATCAAACTAATGATGAGAAAAATGACCCTTATTTTAAATTTCAATCTACAGCCTGGAGCAGAAGAGGAAAAACAAAATTTTTTGTGAATGCAGATCGAATTGCTTTATTTCAGTTTCAGATTGATTCCAGTTACGCGCATCCTGAAGTAGAAAAGTGTAGATTAAAAGAGAAAAAAGATGAGCAGAATCTCTTACTATATAATAGCTGTGCAGAATTTCGGAGAAGAAAACTTTTAAAACCTGTATTGTTGGCATGTAAAGATTTTGGTGTGGAAATATTATTGCTCCCGGAATATTCTATTCGACCGGAAACTATTCAATGGATGTATGAAACTATGCAACAAGAAGAGTGTAAGTTTTCCATTTGGGCAGGTACTTTTCGTATACCGGCAGGATATCATTTTGATGGGAATGAGACAATAGATATGGCAGAATTAAATGAGGAAATGTTCTGGCATTCCGCACCGCTTCCGATAATCTTAAATACAGGAAATAAAGAAGCGGAGATAATAATTAAAAAATTCAAGAAATATCCAGCGGTTGCATTAAAAGAGGATATTAACACTGCTCCGGCCTATGAATTATATGATAAGTTATCTCCTATTATTCATAGGTATGTGGCTGAAAAACAGACAGCAGGCAGGCGAAAGGATGCAGAAGGTGAAAGAAATGTAATGCCTTATTTTTATGATGCAAGGGATGATATCATAGAACTTATTTGCGCTGAGCTTTTTGCAGTTGCTTCTATTAGTAATTATCCAAGCTTTTTGAAAGAATCGTTAACAGCATATTCTAATTATAAAAAACCGAATTTTTTGGAAAATAAGGGTATTTATGAACAATATGAAAAAAAATATTTGAATGATGTGCAACAGTTTGGTAAATATACAGCATTATATCAGCAGGAAGAAAGGTATATAAGGACCCCGATTCTCCTTGTACCTGCCTGTGCAACAAGGGCAGTGGATTATTATGTGTTCGGACAGGATTTTTATCTTTCTACGGGCTTAAAAACAGTTTTCTGTAATGCAGTTGGAAATAGGGAGTGTGGAGGAAGTTGCTTTATCGGCCCGGATTCATGGGATAATAAAAAAATTAAATCGGACGAGTATTTTAGAGAAAATACAATATATCATGGGTTAAAACCGGGAATATTCATGCAGACATCGGAAATGAAGAATAGGGGAGCATTAGGCGCGAAGGAACAGGCATTGCTTATTTGTGATGTGTATCCGGAGTTGGACAAGCGTAGTCCTAATGCAGAGTCTATGATGAGTGCATTTTCGTTAGTAGCACATATACCGATTTTTGAAGAAAAAAATTATGACTATTGTCTTAAAAAAGAAGCAAAATGCAGATATTGCAGTAAATATGAAATGACTAAGGCAGAGGAGAGAAGGAAAGCCACTGATTGCGCATTGGAACAAATCAGAAAGCATTGTGAGAAAAAATTTAAAAATACTGTATATTATCATGAGGAAGCATCAGATAACGATAAAATGAAGAATGTAGTAAATGCGTTAAAGTATTTAGGCGAGACCTACCAAAGTGATGGGTTGGTGGAAAGAGCAGAGTATTACGAAAAATATTACAAGATGTATCCGCAGGCATGGCCGCCTCCGGCCCTGACAGACTGGATATATGTGGAAATTGATTATGAAACTTTTATGGAGGGAAAAGAAGAAGCTTTCATACAGATACCCCCAACAAACTTAGAATGAAATTACTAAAAATTCAGTTCGTTTTGCAGATAAAGATTTGTGGGTTACGCAAGATTTGTTAGCTGAAATATAGAATATCGCTCAGCAGAATATCAGCCAACACATAGAATGTATTTATCGAGACACAGATTTGGATAGAGAGGCAATGAACAAGAAATTTTTGTTCGTTTGGAAAGAGGAAACAGGATTTAGTTTTATAGATTTTCAGTAATACAGAGCAACTTACAGTAGTGATAAAATTATTGGAAAGTATGCCTTATAGATAAACCGGGCACAGGAAGAGACCCATTTTCCTGTGCCCCTTTTCCATATCCACACCAAATAATATTGACTCTGCCCCCGGGGCACCCCCTATACTCAGTCCTATAAACACCCGGGAGAAAAACAAATGCATCTGTTAAAACCCTGCTCCATAAAAGAAAATACCTCATATCAACAGCCGTCCTCCTGAACATCCTGTCCGTACTGTGGACCCTGCTCTGGAATATCCAGCTTCGCCATATCATCGATTCAGTGAGCAAAGGGCAGGTAATCCCGGGGAATATGGTGGTAAGGGCGCTTATCCTGATAGCAGTTATCAGCATATTTTCTTTATTGTCCGAAAGCATTTCCGGCCTCTCCTGTGAGGTGATGACACATGATTTACGCATGGGATTTGCCGGCAGACTGGCGGAAATGAGCCTGCCGGAGCTGGAACAGATAAATGCAGGAGAGGAGGTATCCGGATTTCAGAATGAAATCGGGGAAGTATCGGATTACATGACTGAAAATATGGTAAAGCTGGCGGGAGATGCGGTCAGGTTTGCCGGTACATTAATCCTTCTTTTGTCCGTCTGTCCCATATTGACGGCCGGAGCCTACCTGCCTGTGGCAGGCATTGTGGCCTATGTATTTTATTCCAGCAAAATAATAGGCCGCCTTACGCAGCAGGAGCAGGAGGCGAGAAAGAAAATGGACGGATATGTGGATATTATTTTAACTCTTTTTCCTATAATACGCATCTATGATGCTGCCGGGCTTCTGTGGGAGAGGTTCCGTGAGGAAAACAGGATATGGGGGCAGGCGGCGGAAAAACGGGAAAAAACAGCAGCGGAATTGATGTCTCTGTCCGCCCTTTTATCCAGCATCCCTGTCCTTTTACTTCTTCTGTTGGGCGGATATCTTACACAAAAAAAGGTTATAACAACAGGAACACTGTATTTGTTCCTGAATTTATCGGGAAATGTAACTGGTATTATGATGAACATGCCGGGGCATATCGCAGCCTTCCGGAAATTTAAAGCGCATATGGAACGGCTGGAGTCTCATATATCTATGGATCCGGACATCTTCAATAATTTATGAAAATACAGGGGGAAAGCGATATGGAAGCTGCAGCAATCCGGTTGGAAAACGTATCATTTGGATACCATGGCAGCCAGGTGCTCAGGGAGATAAATTTTTCAGTACAAAAAGGAGAACATATCGGCATCGTTGGTACGAGCGGCTGCGGTAAGAGTACGCTGCTTAAACTGATTTCAGGCCTTTACCGGGTGCAGCAGGGAAAGCTTATAGTGGAGGGGGAAACTGAGGCGGATCAAATCCGAACCAGGGTATCCGTTGTTATGCAGAATCCCGGCCTGTTTCCGGCAACGGTCCGTGAAAATATTTCCTGCGGGCATGAAATGAGCGAGGATAAAATACGTTCCGCCTGTGAAGCGGCCAGGCTTACGGAATGGCTTAAGACTATGCCGGAGGGCCTGGATACTTTTGTGGGTGAACGGGGCCTGGGTGTATCAGGGGGACAGGCCCAGCGGATTGCCATCGCAAGAGCCATTGCCAGGGACGCTCCGGTTTTTCTGCTGGATGAGGCAACCTCGGCATTGGACGGGGATACATCCGGGGATCTGCTTTCTAATCTGGAGGAAATCACGAGAGGATAAACCGTGGTTCATGTAGCCCACAGGCCGGAGGTTTTAAAGGCCTGTTCCAAAATATGGAGGCTGGAGGGAGGCAGGCTTTATGATCAGACAAATGCGTAAATTGCTTGCAGCCGTTGGAGGCACGGGGGTATTTGTCGTGCTTGTTATTTTAAGAAGCCCCTTTGATACGGCATATATGCTGGTGCAGGCGATATTTTTTGAACGTGCGTTCCGGGCGGTTTCCTGCAGCGATATGGCAATGCTGTCCGATGCCTGTATTCGTTTTGGGATTGCGGCCTGTCTGCTGTTTCTCTATAATGGAACTGTATGGAGCCGGTATGCGGGCTTTTCAGTGCGGACGGAGGCCAGGGTCAGGGAAAAACTGTTTCATAGCATGCTTCAGCTTTCCATGGAAAAGATGGAAGCATTGAGCTATGGAGAGTGGCAGACCAGAATTAACGGTGATGTCAGGCTGGGACTGCACAAGCCGATGCAGTTTCCTCATGCTGCCAACGCTTTGGTAAGCATAACGGTTTCTTTTTTTCTTCTGCTGTATGTGAACTGGAATGCGGCGCTTCTTGTGGTGCTGTCCGTATTGCCTCATGTATGGCTGAATCAAATGCTTGTTGCCCGTAAGGCGGCAGCACTCAGAAAACGGTCGCAGGAGGCGGCAGCGGAGAATTTATCGGATATGAATCTGTTCATTGTCTGTGCGGATACTGCCAAATTATATGATGCCTGTGGTTTTTTAGGGAGGCGTTTTCAGAAGAGCAGCTGGACGCTGATGAGGAATAATTTCAAAATACATTTCAGAAAAGCGCTGGGAAATGCGATGGTTCCCCTTTTCAGCCTTGGCGGATACCTGCTGTTATTGTATGTGGGTTCCGGCCTGATTGCCGCCGGGCGGCTGGATTTCGGAGGGCTGACCGCGCTCATGCAGTACCGGGGAGGCTTTTTGAAGGGAATTTTTATGTTGATTGCCTGCATTGTTTCGATGAAGGAAGGACTGACAGGAATTCGGCGGGTGAATGAAACCATAGATATGGGAAATGGCTCGAAGGAGAATTGACAAAGGAGAGACGGATGGAAGAGCATTTAATGAAAATCGGCGAAATCGCGGCATTTTTTAATGTATCGGTGAAGGCTGTCCGCATTTATGAGAAAAAGGGGATCATTCGGCCTGCGAGGATAGATAAGCAGACCGGCTATCGCTATTACACTGCGGATCAGGTGCAGCAGCTGAATGCATTAATTGAACTGAAGGGGCTTGGTTTTTCTCTGAATGAGATCCGGGAAATTATGCAGGGGAAAGGGATGGATAGCAGGAGGCTGACAGAATGCCTGCTGCAGAAAAAAATGCGCTGGAAGGAGAGCATCAGTGCTGCGGAAAATAAAATTTCAGAGCTTGACAGCATAATACAAAGGCTGTCCGGCAGCCGGGATACCGAAGAAATGTCTGAGATGACGGAGGAGGAACGCGCATGGTATCTGGTGAAAATGGTCTGTGTGGAAGATACGGCCGCACAGAGCGCTATAAGTGAGGCAATCTGGCTTTAGTGACCGGAATGGGAAAAACAACATTCACAGGCATCATGTGACAGGCGGTGAATTCTGCCTGCCGGATGGAAAAGGAATTTTACAATAGACGGCCGTGATATATGGTATGCCCGGAAGAACTGCCAGCCATAATCCGGATTTGCGCAAGTCCGTCAAATAAGGTATGATAACCCTGTAACAGAAGCTGTCACTACTCATCTTAAAGGAGGTTCCGACACAAAATGAATATCGAACTCAAAGAAAACACCCTGACCCCGGAAGAATTCATCCGTCTCCGCGTTGACGCCGGCGCCATGGAGGTCCCATATGCGCAGGCGGAAAAAGCCCTGGAAAACGGACTTTTTACAGTATCAGCCTATCATGAGGAAAAGCTGATAGGCATGGGACGTCTCGTAGGAGACGGCAGCATGTACTGGTATATCCAGGATGTGGCCGTGCTTCCCGAATACCAGAGAAAAGGCATTGGCAGCGCCATTGTGGAAAGGCTTGTCAGCCATGCGCAGGGCAGCCTGACCGCTCCCTGGGCTTCCATTGGCCTGACAGCCCGCAAGGGCAAAGAACCTTTTTATGAAAAACTGGGATTTACAAGACTTCCCAACGATGGATGCGGCGCCGTACAGAAGCGGCGAAGGCTACAGGGAAATTCCGCCCTGCAGCGGGCTGCAACCCTACGTAAAATGCTTCTGGGGAACCGACAGTCCCCTGGCAGACACTGGGATAATACAGGAAGGGCTGATTGTTCCCGACACCTGCATGGATATTATTTTTCAGGTAAGCCACACCAACAATAATATATCCGGCAAATTCGTTGGCATTAATAATGAAGCTTTTTATTCTGCAGGACTGCCGAAGGAGAACGGTAGACCGGAAATCCGCTCCACCTTCGGCATCCGTTTTTTCGCCTGGAGCGCGGTCCTTTTTTCCGGGGACTCCATGGCGGAGGTGAAGAATAACGTGTTTGACGTCCGCCGGCATTATGCCGGGATCCAAAAGGCCGTTGAACCGCTTCTGTTCGATATCGCAACCCTGGAGGGACGTTCCAGGGCGGCGGAAAAAATCCTTCTTAAGCAGCTGAATGAAAAGCGGCACAATACCTATCTGGAGACGGCGGTTTACCATACCCTGAAGCAGAAAGGAAATCTGAAAACTGCCGGGCTTGCGGATCAGGTATTTATCAGCAATCGGCAGCTGGAACGGGTGTTCCGTGAATATATGGGGATCTCTCCCAAACAGTTTGCCTCGCTGGTGCGCTACCAGAACCTGTGGAATGAACTGTTGACCGCTCCGGCCTTTGATGTGATGGAGGCTGTCCGGCGTTACGGCTTTTCCGATCAGTCCCACCTTCTTCATGAATTTAAAAAATATCACACCATGCGGCCGGAGGAGGCCAGGCGGTATGCGCGCAGTCAGTCCGTCGGGGAAAAATGAGGGTGCCGCCATGCCGCAAGTTTACAATACCGGCTGACATGTCGTAAATTTACAATACCTGCCGCGATGTCCATGGTATAATAGCTGAAAAAAGCAGGAGGATACCCCTTTGATAGCATTGAATAAACTGACGGAAATTAAGTACTGGATGCACAGAAATGCCAGGGAGGTGGAGCTGAGTCTCTGGAATTATTTTTTTGAAAACGGGAGCCGCCGGGACGTGGCGGATGCCCTTTCCTGGTACCAGAATGAGGACGGCGGCTTTGGATATGCCCTGGATGCCGATAACTGGAACCCTGATTCCAACCCTTATCAGACCTCCATGGCGATACGTATATTGAGGAATATAGGTTTTACGGATATGGAACACCCCGTCTGCCAGGGAATTTTCAGGTATCTGTACAGCGAAAAGGATCTGATGGATTACGGCTGGCGCTTCTGCATTCCCACAAATGATAATTTCCCCCATGCGCCCTGGTGGCAGTATGATGAAGAGAGGAATCTTGTGGAAAGCATCGGCCCCACCTGCGACATTGCGACGTTTATCCTGAAATATATGGATCCCGGATCCGAACTGTACAGGAAGACGGAAAAAATAACAAATCAGCTGCTTACCGGCTTTCAGGACTGTGAGAATTTCGGGGATATGGGCATCGCCGGATTTATGGGGATGGTTGAAACGCTGAAGGAGCTTAAGTATGGAGACTATGATTACGATGCCCTTTGGGAAAAAATAAAAATCCTGGTGAAAAATTCCATAGAAACAGATGTCTCCAAATGGGCTTACTACGGTGTCCGCCCCTCCAACTACATCATCGGGCCGCAGAGCGCCTGCTATGAGGATAACAAAGAAATCGTTGAAAAGGAGCTGGACTACCTGGAGCAGACCCTGCCGAAGAACGGTGTCTGGGGAATTACATGGACCTGGTTTGATAACAATGAAAAATATGCGAAGGAATTTGCCATCAGTGAAAACTGGTGGAAGGCGGCCGCCGCAGTGGACAAGCTTGTGCTGCTGAAAAACTTCGGCCGCCTGGAAACGGGACAGGGCAGATAACATATAAACAGGCGGTACAGGGCGGCAAAGTGATGCATGGGAAATATGTATATATCACTTTGCCGCCCTGTCTGTCACAGTAATCCGAATGCCTCTGCCATAGAGAGCAGCAGATTCCCGACTCCGTGAACCATCCATCCGGGAAGGATAGAGCCGCCTGCTGCTTTTTCTGCCATCCATCCGAGAAGCCAGCCGCTGAAGCCAGTAATCAGCGTAATTATGAGCGCTTTCAGCGGTGTGGTCACCAGAAAAAACATAGCTCCGTGCAGGATGCCGAATACCAGTCCCTGCAGCAGATTGCCCGTGGCAAAGCCGAAGCGGCTGATGAGCCTTTTGGCAAGGAAGCCGCGGAAGAGAATTTCCTCGGAGAGCCCGGTCTGGATGATTCCGAAAAGAAAAGCGGAGGGAAATGCGCTCCACCCCATTCCGGCATAGGAGCTTTGTACTGTTGCCCCGGCAGGCAGCAGGTGAGGGATCCACCAAAGCTGTGAAACCAGGCAGAGAAGGAAAAAGAAGAGGATGCCGCCGATAACCTTCGGCCAGCTTCCTTTGACTGCCTTTAACCCAATCCATGAAAAGAAGCTCTCCTTTCTGCGGGCCGTGAAAAACCACCAGAGGAAGGGAAGGAGAGAAAAAATAATGACCTGGAAAATAACCTCGGACAGCATGGATAAAAGCTTCATGGAAAAACCTCCTTTAATACCGTTGCCTGGAAATAAAAACACAAGGATAGAAACACAGGTACAGAAACAGTGGCACATTGATATATTGTATTAGTATAATAATACAATGTATCAATGTGCCGCTTCTGTCAAACTTATTTTTTATTAATTGTAAAGAACTTTGGCCGTAAAAGCTAAGATGGTAGTATTGATTATTATGGTTTCATTTTATAGTAATCTGTACCATCTTAGCATATTTCTTTATAATTTCCATTGATTGCCGCATCATTGGGAACATTCAAAATATTAAAGTCATTTTGCCCGATCTACAGAATACAGGAAAAATTCCATTTCTGTATTCCTGAAATTCTTAGTAGTTTTATCAATAATTTTCATCCCATTCCGGACAGCGACATTTTGAGAAGCTATATGTGTGTCCCGAATCATAGAGCAGACGCTGTCTGCATTAAGGACTGTGAACGCATATTCCCTGCACGCGATTGCCGCTTCGGTTGCATAACCTTTATGCCAGTACGCCTTCTGAAACAAATACCCAATTTCCAGAAGTTCTTTGCCTTTCCAGGGCTGTAGTGTCAGGCCGCACTGCCCAATCATCTCATTTGTTCCTTTTAATACAACAGCCCAAAGCCCAAAACCATAATCTTCATATCTTTTTAAATGTCTGTTCAACCAATTTTGTGCTTCCTCCGGGCTGAATGCACTTTCATAAGCAGCACTCATCACCTCTTCATCACATAATATCCTGCACAATGCATCATAATCGGATTGCTGCATTTCTCTGATGATAAGACGTTTTGTTTCTATTAAAAATTTGGGGTTTACCATAATGACACCTCCGCAAATGCAACTATAAAACAACAGCAGCCCTGCCTTTCCCGGCTTGCAGGGAAAACCTGGCCAGCTGAACAGTTACCTTATTTTTTCATAAGGCTCTCAGCTTTTCCATTCGCTTCCGGAAAAAACAGCATGGCTGATGCCGTAAACCTTCCTTCCGATACCTCGCAATGAAAAGTCCCTTCGTATTTTCGGATAGCCGTCTCCACACTTTTCAGCCCCCAGCCATGTAAAAGCTTATTTTTCTTGGAAGTAGGAAAAAAGCCCTTTCTTTTTATCAGGATATCGGGACAGGGATTGCTGGCCTGAATCAGGATAAAATGATTGATCCGCCTCAGGGTGAGCTGAATTGCGCCCTCCGGAGGCTGTTCCCCGCGCTGTCTGCGTTTCCGGTCCATGGCTTCCAGACAGTTGTCCAGCAGATTGGAGAGGATGGTGCAGAAATCGTCGGAAGCGATTCCTGTATTGTAAGGAAGCTGGGCGTTGATATCCATTGTATATCCTTTTTCCTCGGCCAGCTGTTTTTTCTGGTTAATAATAGCGTCCACAATATCCACGCCGGTCCAGACGCAGCCGGACAGCTCCTGTACCGGGCGCGCCGCATGGGCGATATAAGCCCGGATTTTTTCGCTTTCCCCTTTTTCCGCCAGGTGGTAGATAACCTGCAGATGATGGTTCATGTCGTGAAAAAGCTGGGCGTTCGCCGCATAATTTTTCTGAAGTATTTCATATTGCCGGTGCAGAAGCCGGTTCTTTTCCTCCGCTTCCTTCAGCAGTTCCGTTTTTCTCATTTTCATTCTTTTCCGCCGTCCTTATGCTGTGTCTGTGGATTCGTGCGTTAAATGTGCTGTTTCCAGAAGCTGAGCAGATGCTCTTTCAGCACGGGCATCCTCGCCTGGCTGACCGGAAGCCTGGTGCCGTCCCTGAGGATGCAGCAGCCGGCCTTTACGCTCATGACATGGGAGAGATTGACGATGAAGCCTCTGTCGATAAACAGGAAATCATCAGGATTTAATTCCTCGTAGATTTCCTGGAGGGTTTTCCTTACCTTGAATTCCGTGTGCTCCGCGCCGCCGCTTTTCCCGGTATTTTCCGGGGCTGGCAGATCCGTGACAAGCAGGGAATTCTTTTCCACATGCTGGATATAGAGAAGATTTTTCAGCGGGATGCGTTCCAGCCTGTTCTGATTGCTGATAATATAGGACTGGGACTGCTGAAGCTGTATGGCGGCGGCCGCGTCCAAAAGCGCGTGCTCCAGGCGGCCATCCATATTATTTTTAGGTATATAACGGAAGGTGGACAGCTCATAGGCGTCCAGCGCAAATTCCACATGGGAGGTAATGAAGATCAGGAGGGCGTCCGGAAGCAGCTGCCTGAGGCGGGAGGCCAGCTCAAGGCCGTCCATGCCGGGCATTTCAATATCCAGAAGGAGGAGATCGAACCTTTTCCCGTCCTCCGCTTCATACAGAAGGTTTTGGCCGCCGGTAAATGCCTGTATTTCAGCAAAAATTAAGTTTTCCGAAAAACACCTGCGCACCTTTTCCTCCAGCGTATCCAGCAGTACCGGTTCATCGTCGCAAAGTCCTACCTGAAGCATGAAAATGGCTCCTTTCTGATTTCCTGTGTTTATTATAGGTCATCTGCGCAGCTTCCGGCAAGGACAGTTTAAGGACAAAGTGCCCCTGTTCGGGGAAACTGCATCCGCAGCAGGAAAGAATCAGATATAATAGCCTTACCATATAACAAAACGGCGAAGGAGGATGTACCGTTGAAAATCCCAAATAAAAAATACAACATAAAAACAGCGGTAAAAAACAATTTTTATATGCTCAAGCTTGCCATGAAGCTGTGTCCCGGCCGGGTTCTGTGTTCCGGGCTGGTCTGTCTTTCAGGCTATTTTTCCTGGCTGTTTTTCAGCGGCTTTTTTTTGAAAAAGCTTGTTTCCATGCTGGAGGAAAACAGAAGCTACCCGGAGATTTTAGGATTCCTGGCAGGGACGATGGGCCTGTTCTTTTTCCTGAGCCTGTTTGAAAACTGGTATGAGGAACGTCTGAAGCCGCTGGCTGACGTGGATGTCTATCAGGGGCTGTACCGGAGGCTGTATGAAAAGGTCTGCAATATGGAACTGGCCTGTTTTGAGGACAGTGAATTTTACAACCGTTATCTTCTGGCTATGGAGGATACGGATAAAAGACTGCTGCAGGTGGTGGACAATATCTGGCAGATCGTGTTTGGGACGGCTGCGGTTGCGGTGTCCTGGGTGATGCTGTTTTCTTTGGACAAATGGGCAATTTTATTCGTGCTCGGCCCTGTTATCGGGAATTTTGTGTTTGCGGCGGCGTTGAACCGTATTTCCTACCGGATGTATGAGGAATCAGCTATTTTCAAAAGGATTGCAGATTATGTCAACCGGGTAGTCCACCTGTCCGACTATGCGAAGGAAATCCGCCTTACCGGTATTTTTCATGTCATGCAGAAAAAACACCGGGAGTCTGTGGAAGGAATGACAAAGGTTATTGATAAATATGCCCTGCGCAGTATTTTAAATGGATGGGGTTATCTGTATTTTACTTTTACCATCATGTTTGAGGGAGTTATTTTTTACGGCGCATACCGGACAATGGTGGCGGGAACCATGAAGCTTTCGGAATATTCCGTACTGAGCAGCCTTATGGTGGCGGTCAGCTGGATTCTGATCGGCTATTCCAATTCCCTCACCGACAGCTTTAAACAGGGGATGTACATAGCCAATCTGCGCGCCTTCATGGAATACGAGCCGGGAATGCCGGAGGATTCGGACGGCGTGCCCGCGCCGGAAAGGGTGGAACGGATTGAATTTCAGAATGTGAGCTTTTCCTATCGTACCGGCGGACCGGTGCTCAAGCGGGTGAGCTTTACGATTCAGGCAGGGGTAACCTGTGCCATTGCAGGCTATAACGGCGCCGGGAAAACTACGCTGATCAAGCTGCTTTTACGCCTGTATGACCCGACGGAGGGCAGGATACTGGTCAATGGCCGGGATATCCGGGAATACAACCTGCGTTCCTACCGCCGCCTGTTTGCCACCGCGTTTCAGGATGGGAAAATCCTGGCGCGATCTGTGAGAGACAACGTCAGCATGGGGGAAAAAATTCCGGAGGAAAGGATTTGGCAGGCGCTTAAGCTGGCCGGAACCGACAATACAATAGAAGCGCTTACCTGTGGGCTGGATACAGTGCTGACAAAGGAATTTACGGAGGACGGCGCCGTGCTGTCCGGCGGGCAGGCCCAGAAAATCATTGCAGCAAGAGCGTTCGTACAGGACTCCCCGGTTATGGTGTTTGACGAACCCTCCAGCGCCCTTGACCCGATTGCGGAATATGAGCTGTTTCAAAGCATCAGCAGGGCAAAGCAGGATAAGCTGCTCGTATTTATATCCCACAGGCTTTCCTCCGTTCAGAATGCGGATCAGATACTGCTTCTTGGCGGCGGGCATCTGATGGAGGAGGGAAGCCATCTGGAGCTGATGCGCAGAAACGGGGAATATGCCGCCCTGTACCGTATGCAGGCCAGAAATTACCAGGCGGTCTGGGAAGAAGAGGATTGGGCCGGAGGGAGTATTTTTACAGAGCACCTCAGTGGAGGAAAGGAGGCGGCAGAAGGTGGAAGATAAAAAAATTACCATGAAGGAAGCCCTTGAAAGGCAGCTTTATTTTTTCCGGTTCTGCCTCAAAGCATCGCCGGGACATTTCCTCATACATGTATTGGGCTCAATCAAAGTGGAAGCCTTTATTTTCCTGGAGCATACCTGGTGGATTGGCTATAACCTGCGGGCAGTGGAGGAAGGGATGCCCTTTTCAAAGCTGGCGGTATCAACGTTGCTTATATTTATTCTGTTCATTTTCCATCAGCTGACGGATGCGGTTTATAATCAGTGGTCTTCCGTAAAGCTGAAGCCGCTGCTGTATCAGAAGCTCAGGGAAGAAATTTATGAAAAGGCCAGGCAGATGGATCTTGCCTGCTATGATAACCCGGCTTTCTATAACGAATTTATTTTATCAACCACGGAAGCAGACCGCTGCGTAGATCGGTTCCTGGAGGATGTCTATACCTTTTTCCGGCGGATGACGGGGGCTGTGATATTCTTCCTTTTCCTCTGCGGCAACAGCGGGGAAGGGCTTCTGATGGCCGGGGCCGGGCTGGCAATTACGTTGTTGTCAGGAAAACTGTATTATGCCCTGCAAGCCAGGCTGCGGCTGGAAATAAATCCGGCGGAGCGCAGAAGAGCCTACAGCCACAGAGTTTTTTACCTCCTGGATTACGCAAAAGAACTGCGGCTGCATGAAAGGGTGAAGGATTTATTATTGAAGGATTTTTATGAATGCAGCAGGGATATCCGTCAGACCAGCATGAAATATGGCAGACGGCTCTGGCTTTTGGGCTTCCTTAAGGACTTTATCGCAGGAGAGTTTCTGGTTTACGGGGTGTATGCCGCATGGCTTCTGTGGAAGATGACTGTGGAAAAGCGTGTCTCCGTCAGTGAAATGGTCATTCTGTTCTATGCGGTCAGAAGCCTTAGCAGCTGCTGCAGCCAGCTGGCGGGAATGTATCCCAAAATGAGGCTGAACAGTGTATTTATAGAAAAAATAAGGAAGTTCCTGGAGTACCGCCCGCAGATAAAAAGCGGCAGTATTCCCGTGAAGGATGCCTGGGAGAGCCTGCGGCTGTCACATGTTGATTTTTCCTATTCCCAGGGAGGAGGGCAGGTACTTAAGGACATTAACATGGAGATCCGGAGGGGACAGAAAATCGCGCTGGTGGGATACAACGGAGCCGGAAAATCAACATTGATCAAGCTGATTATGCGGCTGTATGATCCGGACAGCGGCGAAATTACTCGCAACAGCGAGGATATCCGCAGTCTTGATTTAGCCGGTTACCGATCACAGATCGGCGCAGTTTTTCAGGATTATAAAATCTATGCGGCATCGCTTCGGGAGAATGTGGTGATGGACCTGTGTGCCATGGATAAAAAGGAAACCTATGAGGTGGAAAAATCGTTGTATGACGCACGTTTTACCCTCACCGACAGAAAATTAAAGTACCAGACGGAGACGCCGCTTACTACGGAATTTGAAAAGGACGGTGTGAACCTGTCCGGCGGCGAGAGCCAGAAGGTGGCGATTGCCAGGGCCTTGTACCGGAAAAATGATCTTATCATTATGGATGAACCCTCCAGCGCCCTGGACCCTATGGCGGAATACCAGCTGAATAAGGCGCTGCGTGAAATCGCCGCGGATAAAACGGTAGTTTTCATTTCCCACCGTCTGTCCACCACCAGGGATGCCGACTGCATTTATATGATGGAGGACGGAAGGATTGTGGAGCAGGGCACTCACAGCCAGCTGCTGGCCGGAAACGGCAAGTATGCACAAATGTGGAATGCGCAGGCCGGCCGGTACTGCTGAACGGAAAATACGTGCCGGCTGCAGGAAAATTTTAAAATCGGAAATACATTCCCGATAATTCATGCTGCTTACGGACAGTTTATTTCTGTTCCATTCCGGAAGTTTATCTCAGGCAGTTTATTTCAGCCTTGCATAATGAGAACGTATGTGCTATATTATGGTAATAGAACAAATGTTCGATGGAGGCGGCAGGATGCATGAGAAGAAGACCGGCAGGAAGATAGACAGGGAATTTATTCCCGCGAGCAACGAGCCAAGTAGCCATGCTTGCATGGATATTGGGCGACTGCCGCGAGGGTCAAATACCCCGTTGCTTGCAGCGGGGTATTTGATTGGGTTTACACTTATTTCAGGGCTGATTTCTTTCGGCTACAATGTGGTGATGACGGTGATTCCGCTGAGAATGTCGGATCATGGGCAAAGCTACGGCAGGATAGGCAGCGCTATGTCTGCCGTGGCCATAGGCCTGATGGTAATCAAGCTTGTCATCGGCCATCTTTCCGATATCCTGGGAACGAAGAAATTCATTCTTTCCTCACTTGCCGGCCTTGCAGTGGTATCCGCGCTTCTGGCAAGGGCGGACGAGCTTGCGGCTTTTACCATATTGATGGCGGCTCTGGGCATTTTCCGGGGGATTTTCCTGGCGGTAAGCGGCTCCTATGTGATGGAAATGGCTGACGGAGGCGGCTATGGGAAGATATACGGCGCCGTACAGAGCGTATCCTCCCTGCTTGCCAGCGTAGGCGGCATGATATCCGGCCTGCTCTATCAGTTCCGGGAAGGGGAGTATGCGCTGTATATATGCAGTTTTTTGCTGATGGCCTCCTCTGTCTGGGCCGCCGTGGGGCTGAAAGGCAGCGAAACGGTCAGTAAAGAACGCCTGCCTGTCTGGCAGATATTCAAGTCAATCAATAAAAGGATACTGGTTTTCTGCCTGCTTGTATTCATCCAGTCCTTTGTGGCAGGGCCTATGTGGAGCTTTATCATACCGATGTACTGCTACAATGTGCTGCTCTTTTCTCCTGCTAAGGTGGGGATTCTCATGTCCATGGACGAGCTTGTCAGCGCCCCTACCTATATGCTGGCAGGGCGGATAGTGGATAAAGTGAACGTGGTGAGGTTCAATGTCATATTTCTGCTGATAACGGCAGCGGGCGGCCTTTTTCTTGTGAAGGCGCCTTCCCCCTTTATTTTCATGCTGGTATTCCTGGTATGCAGCGTGTCCATTTCCTGTACCTTCGTAGGACTGCCCAAGGAGAGAATCGGATATATCAGGAAGGAACAAAAGGGACTTGAGCTGGCGCTGCTTTCCGTATGCGGAAGCCTGGGGGATTCCCTGGGGAGCAATGTGCTGGGAAGGGTGGCGGAGATATATACGATTGATCAGTGTATGTATATACTTACCGCATCTTACATAATTATGGCGTTCCTGGCGGCAGCGCCGGTGCTGTTCCCCTCTCTGCGTGCTGCACTGCAGAAACGGAAATAAGAAAATAAGGATATAAGGAAATAAGGAAAAAGTGGCACAGGGGCCGGGCTTCCTGCCGCGGATCCGCTTGCGGCCGCCCTGTAACCTGTCGGTTCAGTATCTTTGAATACTAGCTTTGCAGCTGTTATTCGATTAGTATCTTCTCTTCACAGTGTTACTGTTCACTCCGTGACCAGTAACTGCATAAATCCATTAAAAATCGCCTGCGGCGATGGGATTTATGCACTCTTGAATCACTTTCTTACGTACTGTGCAGTAAATGCACAGTACTGAGTGAACAGTAACTTCACAGTTACTATTTGACATCCTGTTTTCCTGCTTTTATAATGAGGGTGAAACCGATTTCACTTTAAACTCTGATAAGGGGGTCAAATCATGAATTATGACAGCAGGAACGCCGGAGAAGGGGAAATCCGGCATACACTGGAATGGAACCAGTCCAGGCTGTACAGGGGAAGCATGGACTGGCAGGAGGATGGAAGAGCCTGTTTTACCTGCCCGGAGGAGGGGCTTGATTATCTGTTGTATTCCAGAGCGGAGGACAGGTCTGTCCGGTTGGAGGACTTTGCGTATCTCTGCCTGAAGCCGGAGGTATGTGAAGAGCATTCCATGTGCTTCCAGCTTTCTTTTTATGAGAATCCGGCGGAAGAGGGGCATCAACTGCCGGCTCAGGAGCCTCAGATGCGCATTATTTTCGGGCTGCTTCCTCAGGTGGAAACGATGGTGCCCTTTGATTTCCGGATACTGGACAGCCAGGTGATATTTCCGGAGCGTACGCCGGGGCGCCTGAAGATGAGCATTTTCGGGAAGCCGGTAAGGCTGTGCGATATCGGACAGATCCGGCTGCAGACGGCGCCCGGATTTGAGGCCTTCCATTTCGCTGCGGATGAATGCTTTTTCACAGATACCTTTCCTGACTGCAGCCTGCAGAAGAAGCAGCTGATTGACGAGCTGGGGCAGTGGACGCAGAAGGACTGGGAGGGAAAGCTGTCCGGCCGGGAGGAATGCACAAGGCGGCTTCGGGCATTGCTGGAGGAGGCGGAAACCAGTGGGGATCATTTTCCGTTCCCGGACTGGGACGAATTCGGCGGCTGGAAGGGAAAGACCTTCCAAAAGACGGGATGGTTCCATACGGAAAGGGAAAACGGCAGATTCTGGCTGGTAGATCCGCAAGGAAATGCTTTCCTCTCTTCAGGGCTGGACTGTATTAATCCCGGTGTGGAAACCCGGGTGGGGCCGGTGCGGGATTTCATTGGGGAACAGGCTGCAAAGGGCTGCAAAGAAATCGCAGAATACAGGCCTGGAACGATTGCCATGTCCCATGATAAAAAGGATTTCTTTAATTTCGGAACGGAGAATCTGAAGGCGGCCTTCGGTGAGGGCTGGAAGGAAAGCTGGATGAAGATTGTAAAGCATTATCTGCTTTCCTGGGGGGTCAATACCATTGGAAACTGGTCCGACAGAGAGTTTATCCGTTTTGCACGCATGCCTTATGTAATCCCTATGGATGCTTTCTGCGAAGAGGGGTTCCCGCATACGCCGGAAGCTATTTTCCGGGATTTCCCGGATGTCTTTTCACCTGCCTATGAGGAATCGGCAGCCAGATATGCGAAAGGGCTGGAGGCCTTTGCACAGGATCCGTATCTGATCGGATATTTTATGAGAAATGAGCCTGCCTGGGCTTTCGTTTACGGATTGAATATCGCGGAGGAAATGCTTGCCAATCCGGCGCAGACAGTGAGCAAGGATGTTTTTGTGGAACGTTTGGAGCGCCGTTATGGGGAGGTTTCCACCTTTAATGAGGCATGGGGGCTGGAACTGGACAGCTTTGAGAAACTGAAAAAGGGAATCTATAAGGCGGCTTCGCTCTCAGAACGGGCGGCAGCGGATCTGCAGGCATTTTCTGAAGAGATGATAACCAGATATGTGGAGATTCCGGCCAGGGAGCTTCGCAAGGTGGACAAGAACCATCTTAATCTGGGAATGCGTTATGCATATATTACGGATAAAAGCCTGCTATGCGGTTCGGAGAATTTTGACGTGTTTTCCATCAACAGCTATCAGATTACCCCGCTGGAGCCTGTGGAGCAGGTGTCAGGCTGGCTGGATAAGCCGGTTATGGTGGGAGAATTCCATCAGGGGGCGCTGGATAAAGGGCTGACAGCCCATGGTATCCGCGGTGTTACTACACAGAAGGAGAGAGGCTGCGCTTACAGATATTATGTGGAGCAGGGACTGACAAATCCGTATTTCCTGGGAGCCCATTATTTCCAGCTCAACGATCAGAGCTGCCTGGGCCGTTTTGACGGGGAAAACTATCAGATCGGCCTGGTAGACGTATGCATGCAGGAATATGCGGATATGACACAGGCCATGCGGGAATGCCACAAAGGAATGTACCGGGTGGCTGCCGGAGAACAGGCTGCGTGGGACAGGGTTCCTGAGGATATCGAACCGATACATTATTAAGGGGCCTGCCGGCTCCGGGCGTAAAAATGTAACAGTATTTTAATGGGCGCTTTCAGCGCAGAAGGGAGCAGAATATGGAATATCAGGAAATAAGCAAAGAAGAGGTTAAGCAGGCGTTGGACTTTTCAGCAGCACAGATCCTGAAATATCTGCCGGAGTTTACGGATAAATTCCAGAATGCCTACAGTGTGGACAATTTTTATGAACCGGTTGAAAATAACGACTGGACTGACGGCTTCTGGACAGGTGAAATCTGGCTTGCCTATGAGCATACGGGGAATGAGGCATTCCGCGAGGCAGCGGAGGTTCAGGTGAAGGACTTCCTTCACCGCATTGATAATAAGATTTGTGTGGATCATCATGACATGGGCTTCCTTTATACACCCTCCTGCGTGGCGGCCTGGAAGCTGACGGGAAATGAACTGGGAAAAGAAGCGGCGGTCAAGGCGGCAGACCAGCTCATCAGCCGTTTCCATGAAAAAGGGGAATTCATTCAGGCCTGGGGAGCCATGAACGCGCCTGAAAACTACCGTCTGATCATCGACTGCCTGCTGAACCTGCCCCTTCTTTACTGGGCGTCGGAGGAAACAGGGGACAGCAAATACAGGGACATTGCCGAGAAGCATATCCATACCGCCCTTGCCAATGTAATCCGTGAGGATGGCTCTACCTGGCATACCTTCTTCTTCAATATGGAAACCGGGGAACCGGATCATGGCGCTACCTGCCAGGGCTACCGCGACGGCTCCGCGTGGGCGAGGGGACAGGCCTGGGGCGTATACGGAACGGCGCTGGGCTACCGTTATACCAAAGAAGAGAAATATATTGATGCCTTCCGCACTGTGACGGAGTACTTCCTGTCACATCTGCCGGAGGATCTGGTGCCTTACTGGGATTTTGAATTTACAGACGGCTCCGATCAGCCCAGAGATTCCTCGGCAGCTGTTATTGCAGCCTGCGGTATGCTGGAAATGGCTAAATATCTGCCTGAGGAGGATGCCGCTTTTTACAGCCGGAAGGCATCTGAGATTATGAAGTCGATATATGACAATTATGCCGTGAAGGATCATGAAAGCTCCAACGGCCTGGTGCTTCACAGCACCTACTCCAATCATTCACCCTACAATACCTGCAATCACTGCGGCGTGGATGAATGCAATTCCTGGGGAGACTATTTCTACATGGAGGCTCTGACCAGGTTGGCGAAGGACTGGGAGCAGTACTGGTAAAGAAAATAGGTTTATAAGAGCATAGGTTTGTAAATGCTAAACTTAAAAAATGTAGTTTGTAAAAGTATAAAGAACATTACATAAAAAAATAGAAAGAACTCAAAATGATAGAGAAAAACCGGTAATTCAAATTTTGGAATGCCGGTTTTTTGTATTGTATTCAAATGATTTCATTTAATATGTCGTTGATAACCTGGTGTAATAAATAATTATATTTGTAACTAAACCGGTGAAAGCGGTTTCTGAATATGAACTGTATATAGATTAATATTGAACTTAAATAAAAATCAATAATAAAAAATACACAAAAATAGGTTGCGTAAAACAATGATAAAAATGGAAAATTATACTGAATGCACAAAAATAGTGCTTTTTTTTTTTTTTTTTTTTTT